>DASSFA010000046.1:0-4514 GCA_035694895.1 Rhodanobacteraceae bacterium
CGGGCGGTGGCGGAAGCGCTGGGCATCCAGGACTTCGCCGCATCGCAAACGCCGCAGGGCAAAGCGGAATACATCGAGGATCTGCGCGCGCGCGGCGCCAGGGTCGCGATGGCGGGCGACGGCATCAACGACGCGCCCGCACTGGCGGCCGCCGATGTCGGCATCGCGATGGGCGACGGTACCGACGTGGCAATGGAAAGCGCGCAGGTCACGTTGGTGAAAGGCGAACTCGGCGGCCTGCTGCGCGCGCGCAGGTTGTCCGCGCGGGCCGTGCGCAACATCCATCAGAACCTGGGCTTCGCCTTCCTCTACAACATCCTCGGCATCCCGATCGCGGCCGGCGTGCTGTACCCGGTGCTCGGCTGGTTGTTGAGCCCGGTGGTCGCGGCGCTCGCGATGAGCCTGTCGTCGGTCTCGGTCGTGGGCAACGCATTGCGCCTGCGCTCGACCCGGCTTTGAATCCGGCGAATCGCGCAGGAATTCATGAGGCGATGCGTTTCATCACGCCTCGACGCAGGATCGCGCGCAACTCGCTGGAGCGCATCGGGCGGGCGAACAGCCATCCCTGCGCGAGATCGCAGCCTATCTCCCTCAGGAACGTCGCCTGCGCCTCGCGCTCGACCCCTTCCGCGACGACGCGCATCTTCATCGCGTGCGACATCGCAACGATCGCGGCGATGAGCTGCATCGCGTTCCGTTCTTCCGGCACGCCCGCAAGGAAGCTCTTGTCGATCTTGATCACGCTCACCGGAAAGTGGCGGAGATAGGCGAGCGAGGAATAGCCGGTCCCGAAATCGTCTATCGCGATGTCGATGCCCTCTGCGCGCAGCCCCTTGAGCACGCTGATCGTGGTCTGGTCCGACTGCACCAGCGCGCTCTCCGTGATTTCGAGTTCGAGCAGGTGCGGGGGAAGGCACGCATCCTTGAGCGCGGCACTGACGGTCCCCAGCAGATCCGTGCATGCCAGTTGACGCGGGGAGAGGTTCACGGCCAGGCGGACCGCCGGTACGCCATCGGCGAGCCAGCTGGACAGGTCCAGGCACGCCGTGCGGAGCACCCATTTTCCGAGGGCTTCGATCAACCCGTGTTCTTCGGCGTAAGCGATGAAATCGGAAGGCGGCACCAGGCGGCCATCCTGCCGCCAGCGCACCAGGGCCTCGACGCAATGGACCCGGCCCGTGGCCAGGCAATATTGAGGCTGGTAGAGCAGTTCGAACTCGTTCTTCTCGATCGCCTTGCGGATGGATGCGCCGAGCGTGATGAAGGCATTGGCCTGCGTGCTCAGGGCGGCGCTGTAGAAGGCGATGCTGTTGCGCCCGCTTTCCTTGGCCCTGAACATCGCCGCATCCGCATTCTTGAGCAAGGTGATTCCGTCCGTGCCGTCGGCCGGGAACATGCTGACGCCGACGCTTGCGCTGACGAAGAAGTCCTTGCCCTCCAGCTGGCAGGGCTTCGCGATCGCGCGGCGCGCCTCTTCGGCGACGAGGGTGACCTGTTCGACCTCGCCCGCGCGCGCCACGATCACGAAATCGTCCCCGCTGAGCCGCGCGACCGTGCCGACCGGTCCGCGCAGCGCCTTGAGCCGCTCGGCGACTTGCTGCAGGAGCTTGTCGCCCTGGGGATGGCCGAAGCTGTCGTTGATCCGCTTGAAGTTGTCCAGGTCCAGCAGCAGGACCGCGATCGGCGTGTCCTTCTGCGCGATGGCGTGATCGATGCGGTCCAGCAGGAGCTGCCGGTTCGGCAGTCCCGTTACCGCGTCGAAGTGGGTGAGGAATTCCAGCTCGCGGGTGCGGCGGCGCACGCCGCGGCGCAGGGTGTAGACCCATATCAGCAGCACGAGACCGGTCGTTGCAAGCGCGCCGGAAAGGATGACGAAGGTGTTCTCGTAGCGCGCCAGATCCACCGGTTGCCCCGTCCACTTTTCGCGCAACCGCGCGCGCTCGCCGTCCGTGATCAGCGACATGCCGCGCTCGACCATCGCCAGCGTGGCCGCGTCGCCCTTGCGCACCGCGAAATGCAGGTCGGCCGAGTAGAAATCGAACGCCTTGACGAACTGATGCTGCGCATGGAGCCGATACAGGTAATAGGCCGCCGGCAGGTCATCCATGCAGAAGATGCGGATGTCCCTGGCCTGCGCCGCCGCGATGATCTCGCTGTAGTCGGTGTACTCGCGGATGCTGGTCACGCCAGCCTTGCGCAGCCTGTCCACGCATGCATCGCCACGTTCCACCCCGACGGTGAAACCGTGAAGGTCGGCCGCGGTCGCGATCCCGGTGATGCTGGTATCGGTGTAGATGCCGACGCGAACGTTCGCATAGGGAGCGGAAAAGTCGTACCTGGCCGCACGCTCGGGCGTGGCGAAGATCGGATCGATGACATCCGCCTGGCCATCGAGGATCCGTTGCTGCGCGGTCGCGAAGTCCGTCGCGGTGAGCTCGACGCTGATGCCGGTCTTCCGCTCCCACAGCTTCCACTCGTCCACGAGGTAGCCCTGGGGCTTGCCGTCGGACCCGAGGAACAGATACGGCGGATAGTTGTTGTCCCCGACGACCCGGAGCGTCGCCGCGACACAACCGGCCGAAAGGCCGAGGGCCAGAACCCCCACGAGCCACCGAAGTGACCGATGCATAAATAGATTTCCCCCAATTGAGCGCGGCTGTGGAATCCGCAGCGCCGATTTCGCGTGGCGCAATTGCTTTGCTGTTGTCAGAAAGTCAGAGTCACCGTGATCGCATCGCTGTAGGCGCCGAGGTACGGATTCTGGCCGGCCGGTGCGCTGCCATAGACCACCTCGTCGACATTGGTTCCGCTGCCGCTGACCACGACGCTTCCCCCGGTGCCGTCTCCCCAGACCATGGTGTGCGCGACATCGGTGTAGAGGTTGTAGCTGAGCTGGTGCGCACCGTTCTGCATCGTTCTCGAGGCATACGTGCCGGCACCGGTGCTCAGGCTGATGCTGAAGCTGGAACTGACATCGCAGGTCACCGTGACGTGGCCCGTGCTGTCGAGGTTCTGGCTGCTCATGAAGTCGTAGCTTCCGAAATTCACGCCCTGCACGTTCAGGCTGCATGTGGCCGAAGCGGCCGGCGCGAACAGCAGCGCGAGCGAGAGCAGGCAGGCAGGCCTGCCATTGCCAGCCGCGATCATGGCGCGATCCCCTGGCAGGTCATCGGAGCGAGACGAGGCAGCGGGTCGGAGCTTTCCGGAAACCGGACCGTGAGATTGCAAGTCTGCCCGCGCCACATCACGCGCAGATGATTGAGTTGTTGCAAGCCGGTGACATAGACCTCGCCGCCCGCGCCGACCGGGAACACCGCGGGATTGCCTTCGATCATGACGCCCGCACCCTCCGGCAGGAAACTGCCGTCGCGCAGCTTGATCGTGAGCACCGCGCCGCGCGAACGCGCGACCGGGAATTTGAGCAGCACCGCGCTGTGGGAATAGGGCACCGCTTCCAGTTGCAATCCTTGTATTTCGGCGTCCAGCGGAAGATCGGCCTGTTCGATGCGGACCGGATTGTCCTGGTACGGGCGCAGTCGCGGCACGAGCGCGTAACCCTTGCTGTCGGTCTTCGCAACTTCCTGGTTGTCCTGGTAGACGCGCACCCCGGAAAAGCCGGGCACTTCCACCACTCCGAAGCTGCCGTCGATCGAACGGCTGGGAAAGAACCTGCCATCCAGCAGTGCGACACCACCGCGCATGGAAGCCTGGTACGCCTGCTGACCGCGCGTGTGGGCCGCGCCGAACGTGTAGGTCCCGACATCGTTTTGCAGGCTGACTTCCGCCAGATCCGGATCGGCCGGAGAAAGCCCGGCCTGCAACCGGTAACCGAAGCCGCTGCCGGCCGGCAGGTTGCGCTGGAATTGAACGTTGCCCTGGCGATCGCCCGCCTGCGATTGCGCATTGAGGCTGACGCTGTAGACCGAATCCAGCGGTATGGTCATGCTGAGCGTGAACAGCGAGGACGGATTCTTGCCGAGGAAATGCAATCCGG
Organism: Rhodanobacteraceae bacterium; assembly: GCA_035694895.1. Lineage (GTDB taxonomy): Bacteria > Pseudomonadota > Gammaproteobacteria > Xanthomonadales > Rhodanobacteraceae > 66-474. The sequence continues at coordinate 3,995 of DASSFA010000046.1, forward strand.
ACAGGCTGAGAAAACCGAGTGAACCCAGCGAACGGCTGTAGCTCGCGCCGATGAAATCCACGTCCGGCTGGCCGTCGCGGAAATCCTCGCGCGTGTAGTTCAAGCCCAAGGCACCGGAGTTGCCGGAACCGAAGCTCATGTATGCGCTGGTCGCCTGGCGCGGCGGACGTTGCGGCCATTCGTAACCAAGCTGGGTGAAGCCCGGCGTGGTGAACTGCGTGCGGAATCCGTAGCTCAGGTACGCCGATTGATGCTGGAAGCCCAGTTCCAGCAGCTCGCCGGAACCTTTTGCGTCATGGCTTGCAGCTATCGCTGCGGTCAGCACGCCGGTGTCCGCCACCAGCCAGTCCGCGCCGACCCCTGCGGTTTGCTGGCGGCGCGTGATCTCGGCGTGCACCTCGCCGGTCAGGTTGTCCGAAAGCCCCCGTCGTTCGGTGCCGATCGCGGCGAGCCTGCCGTAATCATTGCTGTCGAGCCCGTAATTTTCGCGCTCGAAACCCAGCTCGTAGGAAAAGTCGCG
>DASSFA010000047.1:0-6249 GCA_035694895.1 Rhodanobacteraceae bacterium
AGGTGCGCTCGCGCATCGAGAAGCTCTCCCGCAGCCAGGCGCCGGTCTACATCAGCGGCGAATCCGGCGTGGGCAAGGAACTGGTCGCGCGACTGATCCACGAGCAGGGTCCGCGCGCGGGTGGTCCGTTCGTGCCGGTCAACTGCGGCGCGATTCCCTCCGAATTGATGGAGAGCGAATTCTTCGGGCACAAGAAGGGTTCGTTCACCGGCGCGCACGCCGACAAGGACGGCCTGTTCCAGGCCGCCAACGGCGGCACCCTGTTCCTGGATGAAGTCGCGGAACTGCCGCTGCACATGCAGGTGAAGCTGTTGCGCGTGATCCAGGAAAAGGCGGTGCGCCCGATCGGCGGCCGCGGAGAAGTGACGGTGGACGTGCGCATCCTCTCCGCGACCCACAAGGACCTGGCGCGGCTCACCCAGCAGGGCCAGTTCCGCCAGGACCTGTTCTATCGCATCAACGTGATCGAGCTGCGCGTGCCGCCGTTGCGCGAACGCCGCGGCGACGTGCCGAAGCTGGCGGTGCGCATCCTCGACCGCCTCGCCGAGCAGTCCGGCATGGCCGCGCCGCGGCTGAAGCCCGAGGCGCTGGCCGCACTCGCCGAGTACGACTTCCCGGGCAACGTGCGCGAACTGGAGAACATCCTCGAACGCGCGGTCGCACTGTGCGAGCACGGCGTGATCGAGGTCGGCGACCTGATGCTGAACCCGTCCCGCCGCGCGCGCGACGAGGAAGAGGATTACGACGAGGACGACGAAGAATTGATGGGCAGCGACGGTGTCGCGCTGGACGATTACATCTCCAATGTCGAACGCGAGGCGATCCTCAAGGCGCTGAAGGAAACCCGCTACAACAAGACCGCCGCCGCCAGGAAGCTCGGCATCACCTTCCGCGCGCTCAGGTACAAGCTGAAGAAGCTGGCGATCGATTAGCCTGCTTGCAGGCGACGTGTCCGACAACGGATCAATCCATCTTCGTCATTCCGGGGCCGTTCGCGGCTTCATGCGAACGGAACCACGGAGCTCTTGGCCATGGACGGCTAGTTTGTCGCGCGCAGGCGCGCTCCTACAGAGAAGATTCCGATTCCGGCTTTCGCCGGAATGACGACAGCCTGGTCCGTGGTCCCGCTCTCGCTCTTCACTGATACGCACTCATCGAATACGGCCGGTCCTGCGGCTTCGCGCCCCACTTGCGATTCGGCTGCGCGGCCATCGTGAAGTGCAGTTCGCCGCCGGCCATGATCTCGTCGTGGTCGATCCAGACGCGATCCAGCGGCTTGCCATCGAGCGAGACGCTGCCGACATATGGATGCGCATCGTCCAGATGGTCGGCCATGATCGTGAATGTCTTGCCGTTGGGCAGGTGCAATACCGCGCGGCGCACGAACGGGCGCCCGATCACGTACTGGTTGCTGGCCGGCGCGACCGGATAGAACCCCAGCGCAGTGAAGAGGTACCACGCCGACATCTGGCCGAGGTCGTCGTTGCCGGCCAGGCCTGAAGGCGTGGGCGCATATTGCGAGCGCATGATCTGTGCGAGCCGCTGCTGGGTCTTCCACGGCGCGCCGGCGTAGTCGTACAGATAGGCGAGGTGGTGGCTGGGCTCGTTGCCGTGCGCGTACCAGCCGATCAGGCCGGAAACGTCTTCGAGCGTGGCGAACACCTTCGGATCGATCTTCGCATCGAACACGGCATCGAGTTTCGCGACGAGCTTGTCGTCGCCACCGAGCTCCCGGACCAACCCGCCGATGTCCTGCGGCTCATACCACGAGTACTGCCACGAATTGCCTTCGGTGAAACCGCTGCCCTCGCCTGCGCGCGCCGGATCGAACGGCGCGCGGAATTGTCCATCGCTCAACTTCGGTCGTGCGAAGCCGACCGACGGATCGAACACGTTTCGCCAGTTGCCGGCGCGCTTTTGGAATTGCGCGGCGATGTCGTCCTTGTCCATCGCCTTCGCCATCCGCGCGATGGTCCAGTCATCGAAGGCATATTCCAGCGTCTTCGAAACCGATTCCGGTTCGTGATCCTCGGGCACGTAGCCCAGTTTCATGTAATCGCGCAGGTCGCCATACGGGGCGTAGGTTGCGCTGGCGACCATTGCCTTGAGCGCCGCATCGGCGTCGAAACCGCGGATGCCCTTCATGTATGCATCCGCGATCACCGGCACCGCGTGGTAGCCGATCATGCACCACGTCTCCAGGCCCTGGTACGCCCACACCGGCAGGATGCCGAACGGGCTCGCCTGTTGCGCGGCGACCAGCGACTGCACGAAGTCGTCCACGCGTTTCCGTGGCTGGACCAATGTCATCAATGGCTGCTGCGCGCGATAGACGTCCCACAGCGACCATGTCGAATAGAAGGTGAAGCCTTTCGCGGTGTGGACCTGGTGATCCGGCCCGCGGTATTCGCCGTTCACGTCCATCGCCAGGTTGGGTGCGATCAGCGCGTGATACAGCGCGGTGTAGAAATTCGTGCGCACGTCCGGCGCGGCGTCCACGTCGATCGCGGACAGTGCATCGGTCCACGCTTGGCGCGCCGCCGCGCGCTGCGCATCGAAATCCCAGCCCGTGCCGTCGGCATCGAGATTGGCGATCGCGTTGGCTTCGCTCACCGTGGAAATCGCCACCTTCACCAGCAACGGCGATGTCAGCTTTCCGAACTGGAACACGCCTTCGAGTTGCTTGCCGGCGATCGCATCATGGCCGGCGGGATTCGCATCCGGGCCCTTGAAGCCCTTGTACGGGATATCGGTCTCGCGATTCACCAGTTGATGGGCGACCATCGGCTGCGAAAAGCGGATCGCGAAATACAGTTGCCGCCCCGGCACCCAGCCGCGCGTCTCGCGATAGCCGGTCACCGTGCCGTCATCGCGCACGCGCAACCGCGCCCACAGCACCTTGCCCGGGTAGTCGTAAATGCTGGGGCGAAGGTCCAGCAGCACGTGCGCGTCCTGCCCGCGCGGGAAGGTGTAGCGATGCCAGCCGACGCGTGCGTTCGCGGTCAGCTCCACGCGCACGTCCGAATCCTGCAAGGTCACCGCGTAGTAACCCGGCTGCGCAACTTCGGTCTGGTGGCTGAAACGCGAGCGGTAGCCGCTGCCTGGCTGGTCCGGATCGCCCGGATCGAGTTGCGGCTTGCCGGTGCCCGGCATCAGCAGCACGTCGCCGAGGTCCGAATGACCGCTGCCGGAAAAATGCGTGTGCGAAAAGCCGAGGATGCTGTGGTCGTCGTAGCGATAACCCGCCGCCCACTTGTAGGCGTGGTGGAAATCCGGCATCGCGGTGTCAGGGCTCAACTGGATCATGCCGAACGGCACCGTCGCACCGGGAAAAGTATGGCCATCTCCGCCGGTGCCGATCAGCAGATTGACCGCGCTCCAGTTCGAGCCGGTTGCCGCATGGACCGCGGATGCGGCGAAGCACAAAGCCAGCAGCACATGGAGACCTCCGCGCAATCCGCGCGCGACGCGTACCCTCGTTTCCATGACTTGCGACCTCTTTGCGGCTGACCGGGCTGTGGCAAGCTAGCACGATGCTGCGCCCCATCGCAGTGCCATCGGTTTGCCGCTGTATCCATCCGCGCAGCCTCGCGCGAGGGGAAACGAATGATCTCACCACCACTTCCGCCCGCCATTGGAAACGGCGCGCGCGCCCCCGCCAGCCAACGTACCGCCCTGGCCGTCGTCACCACGATCTTCTTCATGTGGGGATTCATCACGGTCCTGAACGACGTGCTGATCCCGCACCTGAAGTCGGTGTTCACGCTCGACTACGCGCAGGTGATGCTGGTGCAGTTCACCTTCTTCGGCGCGTATTTCGTGATGTCGCTGCCTTCCGGCAAGGTGGTCTCGCGGATCGGTTACCGGCTCTCGATCATTGCCGGCCTGTGCGTCACCGGCGTCGGAGCGCTGCTGTTCATCCCTGCCGCGCAGGCGCAATCGTATGCGCTGTTCCTGTTCGCCTTCTTCGTGCTGGCCAGCGGCATCACCCTGCTGCAAGTCGCGGCCAATCCGTACGTGAGCATGCTGGGCGAGCCGCGGCTCGCCTCCAGTCGTTTGAATCTCGCGCAGGCACTGAACTCGCTGGGCACCACGCTGGCGCCGAAGATCGGCGGTTTGCTGATCCTTTCGACGGCGGTGCTGGGCGCGGCGGAACTGGCGAAGCTGTCACCTGCGCAGCAGGCCGCCTATCGCCTGCAACAGGCGCAGATGGTGCAGGGACCGTACCTCGGCATCGCACTGGTGCTGTTCGCGCTGGCCGTGGTGGTCTGGCTGTTCCATCTGCCGCCGGTGGTCAACACCCGCGAAGCGGACGATGCGCATCATCGTTTCGCGGACGCGCTGAAGCACCGGCGAGTCTGGTTCGGCATGGCCGCGATATTCGTCTACGTCGGTGCGGAGGTTTCGATCGGCAGCTTCATGATCAACTATCTCTCGCTGCCGCAGATCGGCGCGATCAGCGAGGCGCGGGCGGCCGGCTTCGTCTCGCTGTACTGGGGCGGCGCGATGGTGGGGCGCTTCATCGGCTCGGCTCTGCTGACGCGCGTGGACACGCGGCGCCTGCTTGCCACCTTCGCGACTATCGCCGGCCTGCTGGTGCTGACCACCATGCTGACGCGCGGCCACCTCGCGATGTGGAGCGTGATCGCGATCGGGCTGTTCAACTCGGTGATGTTCCCCAACATCTTCACGTTGGGGATCGAGAAATTCGGCGCGCTCACCGGCAAGGTGTCGAGCCTGCTGGTGATGGCGATCGTCGGCGGCGCGGTGATTCCGCTGCTCCAGGGCGTGCTGGCCGACCACGTCGGCGTGCAGCACGCGTTCGTACTGCCGCTGGCCTGCTATGCCTATATCGTGTTCTATGGCCTGCGCGGTTCGCGGGTCCCGGAAGGGCTCGCGTCGGCAGCCGAAGGAGGCGCCCATGCATGAACTGGTTCGCCGTGCGCTGGTCGCCGCGGCAATGACTGCGGCGACGGTCGCAAGCGCTCAGGCCGCGCCCACCTCGCCCGCCGCGGAAGTCAATCCGCTGATCGGCAGCCGCAACGGCGGCAATACCTTTCCCGGCGCGTCGCTGCCGTTCGGCATGTTGCAGTGGAGCCCTGAGAACACCAGGGGCCAGCACGATCGCACGGCCGCGCCGGGTGGTTACCAATACGACGCCACGCGCATCCGCGGTTTCAGCCTCACGCATCTTTCGGGCACCGGTTGTGCCGGCGCCAGCGGCGACATCCCGTTCATGCCGATCACGATTCCGGTGACGAGTTCGCCGTCGCTCGATGCCGACGACGGCCGCTACGCCAGCGATTTCTCGCACACGAACGAACACGCCGCGCCCGGCGATTATCGCGTGCGCCTGGCGAACGGCGTCGAGGTCGAACTGAGTTCGGCGCTGCGCAGCGGCATCGCGCAGTTCGTGTTCCCCGCCGGCAAAGCCGCCAACCTGCTGGTGCGCGCCTCGGATTCCGAAGTCGGCAGCAGCGATGCGAGGATCCAGATTGATCGCGCGGCGCGCACGATCACCGGTTCGGTGAGCAGCGGCAATTTCTGCGGCTATCTCTCGAAAGCCGACCGGCGCAGCTATTACACGCTGTATTTCGTCGCGCAATTCGACCAGCCGTTCACCTCGACCGGCACCTGGCACGACGGCGCGGTACATGCGAATGCCGCGTCCGCGAGCGGCGATACCGGGTATGGCGACAAGCGGTTCCTTCCCCCCGGCACCGGCTCCGGCGGCTGGGTGGGATTCGATGCAAGCCATGGCGCGACGGTGAACGTGCGCGTGGGCATTTCGTACGTCAGCCTCGCCAACGCGCGGACCAATCTTGATGCGGAGATTCCGCCCGGCACTTCGCTGGCGCAGGTGCGCGATCGCGCAAGCGAAAAATGGAATGACGTGTTGAACCGCATCACGATCACCGGCGGCACGCCCGACCAGCGCACCGTGTTCTACACCGCGCTGTACCACACGCTGCTGCAACCGACCGTCTTCAGCGACGAGAACGGTGAGTACCGAGGCTTCGATCAGCAGATCCATCGCGTGGAAGGCGCGCAGAAAAACCAGTACGCCAATTTTTCCGGCTGGGATGTCTATCGCTCGCAACTGCAACTGCTGACCTGGCTGTTCCCGAAGGTCGGCAGCGACATCGCGCAATCGCTCTACAACCAGGCGCGGCAGAACCACGGCGAATGGGACCGCTGGACGCACGCCTCCGGCGCGACGCACGTGATGAGCGGCGATCCTTCGGTGCC
>DASSFA010000048.1:0-37247 GCA_035694895.1 Rhodanobacteraceae bacterium
TGCGTCAGCCAATGCAGGCCCGAAGGCGTACGGCCGCGCAATATGGGGCCCTGCTGGATCCGCTGCGCAGCGCCTTGGGGATGCCTCCGTTCGAACAACTCCCGAGGGGAGCTGTGGGGGCCGCCTGAGCCGCTCGACCGCTCCGTCCATCAGATTGCCGGGAAGGACAGCAACTGGGGCAGGTGCGTTGCGTAGTGTTCCCAGCGGTTCACGGATTTCGAATGGACAGGTTGCCGTGCCTGCCACAGACTTGCCGTGCTGATGACGCTGGCAGGATCTCCGGCCGCTCGCATCTCGCTCGAGGTCGGGGCTGGCAAGCCGATCCACGCCGCCACCTTCGCGATGACGGCATCAGGATGCGCAACCAACTGCTCGTACTGGACAGGCAGGATGACCTCGGGGAAGCGCGAGCGCCAGTGTTCCATCAGCCGTTCGCAATCACGCATGACCGCTAAGATGGCGTTGAAATCGTAGGAGTAGCCTTGCACTTCTTCCTTGAAGGATTGCATCCACAGTGATAGCGCAGTGTCGCGGGCGCTGCGCCGGCACGCGATGATTTTCGCGTTCGGAAACATCGCGAGCATCAGATCAACATAGCGGAAATTGAGCGGCTGCTTGTCCATGTACCAGCGCGCATCGGTTTGGTCATCCTGCTTAGCCTGGGCACGATAGATCGCTGCGCCGCGTTCAAGAGCCGTACGTTCAGGAGCTGAGGCCAACTCCGGGAGTAGCGCCAGCTTTCCAATCCAAGGCAATTCCCCGCGGTTGCAGACCTTTGGGCGGCGTGCCAGCAGCTCGGCAAGCAAGGTTGTGCCCGAGCGAGGCATGCCGACGATGAAAATCGGCGCGAAATCTTCAGATCCAGGCACGTGATGGCCGATCGGCGGGGCCGCCAAGCGGGCCTCCACCGCGCGACGCCACGCTTTGCGCGTCCAAAGCGTCATTGAATGCGCCAGTGCATTTGCCTGTTGGAAGTATTCGGCGGCTTGTGCGTAATCGCCGATGTCATCATGGGACTTCCCCAAGGCAAACAGCAGCGTTGAACGCGCGCGCCTGCTCAGGTCCTCGCGTTGCAACAGTGTGCGAAACAGGGCGAAATCCCGGTGGCTCGCATCCGCATAGCGCTGTGCATTGGCCAAACCCAGCGGTGCCTCCCATTCGCAAGCATCCGGACTGTGCTGCAGCGCGAACTCGTAATGCTTGCGCGCGCGCTCGAAGTTTCCGAGTTGAAGCTGCAACATTCCCGCGTACGCGTGCAGGCGTGCATCTTTTGGGGCAGCAGCAAGCGCGATATCCGCGATCGCAGCCGCGTCACTCTTGCGATCGGCTTCATCCACAAATTCAATCGCCCGGATCGCCAATTCCGGATGATGGAGGCCATGCTCGAAACAATCGCGCAGCGACTGCGCCGCGGATCGGCCACGTGCCTGGGCGACAAGCAAGCGCGCAAGCGTGAAAGCAGTGGCGAAATCGTTTGGCTGTTCCAGCAGCAATTCGCGGAGCAACGGTTCCGCAAGATCCGGATTGCCTGTCTGCTGAAATATGCCAGCGCGCATTCTCCTCAACTCGAAGGAACGCGGATGCTCCGCAAGCGCAGCGGCGATGAGAGAGGAGGCGCCGTCAAGATCGCCGCGCAATGCGCGAGCCCGCGCCTGGTCCAGCCACATTTGCTCGGGCTGCGCCATCAGTCGACGAACGCCGGCGAATCCAGCGCCTTGCGAAGCGGATCGAGAAGGGCGCCGTAGCGATTTGCATGCGCGGTATCGCGTCGCAACGGCTGGCGAACCTGCGTGGCACTGGGGGAACGCACATCGCGGCGGGTCTGGTGGAAATCCAGGCAGGCTTGCTCGAACGGCAGCCCGCAGCGGTTCAGCAGAGCGCGAATGCTGCTTTCCGGATCGGCAATCAGGTCCTCATAGACGTGCGTATAGACGTTCTCGGTGTGCAGCATCTGCCAGTGCGTGGCGGTGCGGTCGAAGGTATGCCAGAACGCGGCAAGATCCTCGAACGTACGCTGATAATCATTGTTTTCCAGGTATTGCCGATAGCAGGAAAAGCAGGTTTCCACTGGGTCGCGTCGGCAGACAATGACGTGGGCGCCGGGCAGCATCGCTCGGATCGCGCCGATGTACATCCAGTTGCCGGGCAGCTTGTCCGTCAACGCAGGCTTGCTGCCCCGCCAATGTGCGGTTCTTTGCAGGTACGTTTGCCCCAGGCGTTGCCAGTCAGCGGGCTGCGCGTCCGCCGCCCACTGCGGGAACGGCTTGCCCACGCGGTGTGCTTCGGATGCCAGAACGAGCGGCAGATCGGGCAATTCCCCTGATCCTGCCACCTGGGAGTGCGATGCGAAAATTTGCTCGACCAGCGTCGAACCTGATCGCGGCAGGCCGACGATGAAGATCATCCCACGGCCCAGCTCCCGGGCCGCGCCGTGTGGTGGCGGGGTAAACGCCTGCAGAATCAAGTCCATCTGCGCGTCGAACGCCTTCGCGTCCCAGCGCCGGCTGCGCCGCGCAACCGAGTTGGCATGCTCCAGGGCGGCCAGGGATTCTGCATATCGGCCTTCATCATCCAGCGCTTTGGCGAGAGCGAAACCGATTGCAACCAGGTCGTGGTCCGTGGCTCGCGAATCGCGCATGGCGCGCCGCATCTGCCCCACGTCCCCTTCGTTCAAGCGCATGGTCTTGAGGGCCGCGAGTCCCCACCATGCCATTCCGGTCCAGGGTTTACGTTCCAGAACATGTCGGTACGCGGCAATCGCCTCGTCCACCCGGTCTTCCATGCGCAGCATGTCCGCCAACAAGGCGCGCGCATCCATATGCGCAGGGTCGAGCGTCACCGCTCGCCGCAGAGCTTCGATCGCCTCCGCGTGGCGCACCGACCGCGTCAACATCACGCCGAGATTGAACCAGGCCGTGGCGAGGGAGGGTTGCAGTTCGCAGGCGCGACGTAGTGCAGCTATGGCGCCTTCGTAGTCACCGCAGGATCCGAGCACCGCGCCCAGCGTGTTGTAGTAGAGCGGGTCATCAGGGCGTTGCGCGATGGCGGCCTGCATGATGCGCGCGGCTTCGCCGGGCCTGCCGCGCAGATCGAGCAAGCCGGCGTGCAGGCGCAGAACTTCCGGATGACGTGGATCGGATTGCAGCAGCGGCGCGATCCGGGTAGCCGCCTCGTCCGGTCGTCCCATTTCCAGTGCCTGTGCGGTCGCCAGGACGTGCGGGATGGCAGCCTGACTCAGGCCTTGTAATCTCGAACTGCTCATGTCGCCATTATCGTCTGGACCGCGAATCCGGAAAGCCGATATACCATACCGCCTCGATCACGCGATGCTCCCGGGCGTGGCAACGGCGCAGCCGGCAAAGACAATGCATATTCCCCGAAGCGACAACGAGGCCCAGCGATTTTCCCATGCCTTGGAGCTCTGGCGCCGCGGGGACGTGGCGCAAGCCGAAGCCATCCTGCACGAACTGGTCGCGCGGCGGCCCGCCCGCGAGGATTTCTCCACACTGTTGGCCGAGGTTCTGCGCAACCAGGGCAGGCTGGACACCGCGTCGAGGGTAATCTTCGAATGCTGCAAGGCCGGCGGCTTCGATCCCGATGTGAGCCTGCGCGGAGCAAAATTCATCCAGCAGTGTCATCGCCACGGATTGGCCGACGAGCTATGCCGCGCGACGATTGCGCGCGGCGCGGTGAGCTCCGAGATGTGGTTCGTTGCGGGCAATATCGCCCGCGAACTCGGCGACTTCGACCGGGCGCGTACCGACTACCTCGCCGCGCTCGAGGCCGGCGTGGATCTGAATTCCTCCATGGTGTTTGGTGCACTCGCCCGGACCCAGCGCTATCGTGATCCGGCGCATCCGGATTTCGCGAAATTCCTCGCGCACTTCGACAATTCCGGATTTTCCGTGCGTGCGCGCGCGGCGACCGGCTTCGGGCTGGCAAAGGCCTACGACGATATCGGCGAGTGGCGAACCGCCGCAGGGGTATTGCGCAAGGCGAATGCACTGGTGCGCACGGTGCAGTCGTGGGATTCCTCTGGCTGGCATCAATTCGTGGAGGCACGCGCCCGCGCGCGGGTTGCCCGCTTGCGATCCACGATTGCTCCGGATTTCGTCCCGGTCTTCATCCTGGGATTGCCGCGCACCGGTACCACGCTCACGGCAACACGGTTGGCCAGTCACATCGGTGCGCGCGATCGCGGTGAACTGCGGGTGTTGCGGTTCGTCGCCGAGGAGCTCATCCGCGGCGGCCATCTCGACAATGTGGGCGCGATCGGGGAGGCGGCACGGTTGTATTGCGCGCACGCGCGCCAGGACGATGCACCTGCGCGCTATTACATGGACCAGGATCCGCTCAATTTTCGCTACCTGGACCTGATCGAGGCGATGTTCCCGCAGGCGCAGATCATCCATTGCCGCCGCGATCGGGGTGACACCGCCCTTTCGCTGTGGAGCCAGGATTTCGCCCATCCGGATTGCGCATTCGCCTACGATTTCGATTCGATCGCCGATTACATGGCCGGGCACGATGAGCTGATGGCGCACTGGCGCCGGACGCTGTCATTGCCGATCCATACGGTGGATTACGAGTTGCTGGTCACGGAACCGCAGCTTGTCCTGCGAGAACTTGCGGGGAGTATCGGAGCGCCTGAGCGGACCGCGCCGGAGGCGCAAGTCACGCCGATCAATTCGTCCAGCGTGTGGCAGGCACGCCAGCCTATCTATACGAGTTCGGTCGGGCGATGGCGCGCTTACCTTCCGTTCGTGCCGGAGCTTGCAAAGTTCGCAACCGGCACCGGCGGGTAAGCGGTCAATGCGACCCGCGGTTGATGCGCACGTCACCGCTGAAACTGTTGATCACGATGCTGCCGTTGCCGCTTCCGACCTTGGCGCCGAGGTGTTCGCCGGGGCCGTGCTCGCTGCCGTAGGGTTTGCCGAAATCGCTGTGCAGGTCGCCCGAGAAGGTGTCGGCCTTGATCTGCGCTGAAGTGTTTTCGGGAATACCGAGCCGCACGTCGCCGCTCATGGTGTCCACCTTCCAACTGGCGGCGGGAGCCAGCGCCGCATCGAGCTGGATGCGGCCGGAAACGGTTCCGAGGTTCACCCGGTCCAGCGTGTTGCCGCGCAGGAGCAGGCCGCCCGACACGGTCTGCGCCGTGAGGTTGCCGTTGAGCGTGGCGGCCTGGACGTCACCGGAGACCGTCTGCACGTCCATCCCGTTGGCGGCGCCTTCGAAATCCACGTCGCCGCTGACGCTGTCCACCTTCAGCGTGCCCACGCGGGCATTCAGGTGCACGCGGCCGCTGACCGTGTTGACGCCCAACGCCCGGCCATCCATCCCGGTCACGTCCACCGGCGCGCTGACCACGTGCACCTGCAGTGCGGCGGCATGGGGTACGTGCACATCCAGCACGGTGGGGTTCATCTCGTTGTCGCTGCTGAACCCGAACCACTTCGTGGACTTCCCGGAGGGCTCGACGCGGATTTCCAGCGATTGCGGGTCGCCGCTGATCTGCAAAGGCCTGGCGCCATCGCCGAGCGTGCCCTCCACCTGGATGCGGTTCTGGTTCCAGCCGCTGACGCGTACTTCGCCTTTCACATTGCTGATCACGATTTGCGCGTTCGGCGCAGCGTCGCGGCTGAGGTGGATCGGCGTGTCGGCATACGCGGCGGCACTGGCCAGCACTGCTAGCAGGGCGGCCGTGCCGACGGGGAGCCGGACGAAACGAATGATGGGCATGCGGTACATGGTCGTGTCCTGACGTGAGTGATCAACCGGCGCCGACGTCGAGGCGACGCAAGCGCGATTGCTGGTGTTCGGTGTTTTGCAGCAGACGTTGCAGGTATTCCGAATGCGGCGCGATCGCCAGCGCCTGCTGCAATTCGCCCTGGGCGGCGCTCAGTTCCACCGCCGCGCCGCGCAGGCGCGGATCGCTGGGTTTCCAGCGCGCGGGGGTGTTCGCGGCCGCGGCAATCTGCGCCGGCGAGGTGGCCGGCTGCGGCGAATGCAGGGCGCGAATGCCGACCACGCCGACGATCACGGCGGCACAGGCGAACGATGCGGCGAGCGCAAGCCATTGCATGCGCCGGTGCGGCGCACGCGATTGCGTTTCGATGCGTGCGGCGATCGCCGGCCAAAGGTCGCGCTGCGGTTCGACCGGCTGCGCCAGTGCGCGCAGCTTCTGACGGTCTTCAAAATGCAGGTTCATGACTCCATGACTCCCAAAGCGCGCCGCAACAATCGGCGTGCGCGATGCAATTGCGCCTTCGACGAGCCCACTGCCATGCCCAGCTCGGAGGCGATCTCCTCGTGCTTCCAGCCTTCCACGTCATGCAGCACCAGCACCGCGCGGGTGCGCGGCGATAGCGAAGCGACCGCGCGTTCCAGTTCCTCGCGTTCGGCCGGGCAGAACGGTTGCGCGCCGGATTCGGGCAGGGTGTCTTCTTCCACGCCTTGCTCGACCGGATCGTTCTTCAGCGAACGCAGGTCCATCAGCGCGGTGTTGATGGCGAGGCGATAAAGCCAGGTGCCGAATGCGCTCTCGAAACGGAAGCCGGGCAGCTTCTGCCAGGCGCGCACGAAGGCCTCCTGGGTCAGTTCTTCGGCGCGCGCATGACGGCCGCCGACGAGGCGCAGGATTGCGCCGTGCACCCGGGCGGCGTGGCGCCGGTAAAGCGCCTCGAAGGCGCGGCTGTCGCCGCGCGCGGCGTTGCGGGCGAGTCGGACGTCCTCGTCGGCCGGACTGCGGCTGGCGAATTCGGCCACGGGCGCGCCGCGCGCTGGCTGCATGGGAATTCCGAGGGAGAGGCAGGCATCCATCTTGGCAGATTGGATGCGCGGACGCGGCGGAGGGTTTACTCCGCCGCTTGGGCCCAGGCAGGGCAGGCGTCGCTCACGACACCGCGGCCGCCTTGCGCGCCGGGGTTGCGGACTCGCCTGGTTCCCGCTTCAACGCCTCTGCCACGCGCTGCTGTTCGGCGCGCAGCTTTTCCGGCAGATGCGTGCCGTAGCCGTCGAGGTACTCGCCGATCGCGGCGACTTCGGCCTGCCAACCTTGCGTATCGAAGTCGAGCAGGGTGTCCAGGGCATCGTCGGCCAGGTGCAGGCCTTCGGTGTTCAGGTCGCCCGCGTTCGGCAGCAGGCCGATCGGCGTTTCCGTCGCGCCCACTTCGCCGTTGACGCGCTTCAGCATCCACTCCAGCACGCGCAGGTTGTCGCCGAAGCCCGGCCACAGGAACTTGCCGTCAGGGCCCTTGCGGAACCAGTTGACGTGGAAGACCTTCGGCAGCTGCGCGCCGGGCTGGTCGAATGACAGCCAGTGGGCGAAATAGTCGCCGTAGTTGTAGCCGCAGAAGGGTTTCATCGCCATCGGATCGCGACGCACCACGCCGACCTTGCCGGTCGCGGCGGCAGTGGTTTCGGACGCCATGCCGGCGCCGACCAGCACGCCTTGCGTCCAGTCGCGCGCCTCGAATACCAGCGGTACCAGCGACTCGCGGCGGCCGCCGAACACGATCGCGCTGATCGGCACGCCTTCGGGGTTCTCCGCTTCCGGCGACCAGCTCGGGCATTGCGTCGCGCGCACGGTGAAGCGCGAATTCGGATGCGCGGCCGGGCCGTTGGCAGGATCGTAATCGCGCCCTTGCCAGTCCTTGACCGGCTTGCGATCGTCCAGGCCTTCCCACCAGGGGTCGTTGTCGGCGGTGACCGCGACATTGGTGAAGATCGCATCGTGGTCGAGCATCTTCACCGCATTCGGATTGGTCTTGTTGGATGTGCCCGGCGCCACGCCGAAGTAGCCGGCTTCCGGGTTGATCGCATACAGACGGCCGTCCTTGCCCGGCGTCATCCAGCAGATGTCGTCGCCCACCGTCCAGACTTTCCAGCCGTCGCGCCGATAGCCCTCCGGCGGAATCAGCATGGCGAGGTTGGTCTTGCCGCAGGCTGACGGGAAGGCCGCGGCGATGTACTGGATGTTGCCGTGCGGATTCTCGATGCCCACGATCAGCATGTGCTCGGCCAGCCAGCCTTCCGTGCGTGCCTGCCAGGAGGCGATGCGCAGCGCATGGCACTTCTTGCCGAGCAGCGCATTCCCGCCGTAGCCTGAGCCGTAGGACTTGATCGAGAGCTCTTCCGGGAAATGCATGATGAAGCGGCGCTCGGGATCGAGTTCGCCGGTGGAGTGCTGACCCTTCACGAAGCGGCCTTCGCGTTCGATGCGCTCCAGTGCCGCGGTGCCCATGCGGGTCATGATCCGCATGTTGGCGACCACGTACGGGGAATCGGTGATCTCCACCCCGCAGCGCGAAATCGGCGAACCCAGCGGGCCCATGCAGTAGGGGATCACGTACATGGTGCGCCCCTTCATGCAGCCGTCGAACAGCGCGTCGATCCTGGCGTGCGCATCGGACGGATCCATCCAGTGATTGTTGGGGCCGGCGTCTTCCTGATTTTTCGTGCAGACGAAGGTCAGGTGTTCGACGCGCGCCACGTCGCTGGGTGCGGAACGGTGCAGGTGACAACCCGGATGCGTCTTCTGGTTCAGCTCCAGCAGATCGCCGCTTTTGAGCATGAGCTCGGTGAGCTTGCGGGCCTCGGCTTCCGAGCCATCGCACCAGTGGATATGGTCCGGGCGTGTTCGCTGGGCGACTTCGTCCACCCATCGGTTCAGCGTATCCAGTTTGCTTGCCATGTCTCCTCGCCCGCATATAGAAAAGGTATAGAAAGTTACGGTAGCCCCGGCGCCAGGTGAATGCAAGGAACGCCGGGGGAGGCGGGATGGGGAAGCTGGAGGCAGCAGGTGGGATGCGGCGGGACGGAACGGCAGCGTCGAATTTCCCGAACGTCAGGGCCGCTCGCAGTTTCATCGCGAGCGGAATCCGGAATCTGCTCCTGAACTCCGAAGAAGAAGCAGATTCCGGGTTCTGTCCGGATTTCGTCCGAACAGCTCCGGAATGACGACGGTGGGTTTAGCCTCGCTTCGAGTCCCGAGTCCCGAGTCCCGAGTCCCGAGTCCCGCGTCCCGCTATTCGGGAACCAACGTCGCGATCACGTGTTCGACGTAGGTGTCGAACTGGTCCTGCGACATGCGCGGCAGGTCGGGCAGCAGGCTCAGTTGCAGAAAGCCGACATAGGCGGCGTAGGCGAGCCGTGCGCGATGCTGGGCTTCGCTCCTGCTCATGCCGGCCTGGCGGTATGCCTGGTTCAGGAATTCCAGCCGGCGTTGCGAGACCCGCCCCATCACGTGCGCTACCGGCGGCAGTTCCAGTGCCTGCAGGAACGCTGCGTACACCCGGTTCGGGCGCGCCTCGCGCGCCACGCGGTGGAACAGTTCGCGCAACCGCGCGCGCGGCTCGCCGATCGAAACGATGTGGTTCTGCAGCTCGTGTTCGTCGTGCGCTTCCCAGCGTGCGAGCGCCGCCTTCAGCAACGCCTCGCGGGTGCGGAAGTGCCAATAGAAGCTTCCTTTCGTGACGCCCAATCGCTTGGCCAGCGCTTCCACTGCGAGAGCATCCACGCCTTCCTGGGCGATCATGTCCAGTGCGCCGTTTTCCCAATCTTCGGCGGACAGACGATTGCGTTCACTGCGTGACATCGGCGGCATCTGCGAATCCATACGCTGGAGCGCGAAGCGAGCCCCGTGCCAAGCGTGCGCCGTTCTCGAACATGTTGACAAGCTGTCACAATACCATTACCATACGTATGCGTATGGTGGTGATGCCAACCGGTTCGGCAGCTGGCGCGTGCTTCTTGCGAAGCGCCGACGGATTGCCGCTGGCTATTGAAACGCGTGGCCCGGCGAAGGCGCCGGCGGTGTTGTTCGCGCACGGCTTCGGGCAGACGCGCCACGCCTGGACGCGCTGCGCGCGGGCGCTCTCCATCGCCGGGTTTCGCACGATCGCCGCCGATATGCGCGGACACGGCGAGAGTGGCCGCCTGGCCGATGGCGCTTACCATCTGGAGCAATTCCTCGACGATCTCTTGTGCATCGCGCGCACGCCTCCCCAGCCGCCCGTGCTGGTCGGCGCCTCGATGGGCGGTCTGCTCGGGCTTGCGCTGGCGGGCGAAATCTCGCCGCCGCCGTTCCGCGCGCTGGTGCTGGTGGACATCACGCCGCGCTGGGAATCCGCCGGCGTTGCGCGCATGCTCGGCTTCATGCGCGCACATCCGCACGGGTTCGCCGATTACGACGAAGCGATCGCGGCGATCGCTTCGTATCTGCCGCACCGCACCCGGCAGAAACGCCGGCACGAACTGGAACCGCTGCTGCGCCGCGGTGATGATGGACGCCTGCGCTGGCACTGGGATCCCGCGCTGCTGGAAACCATCGCGCACGAAGGCGAACGTTACCAGCCGCGCCTGCTCGAGGCCGCGCGCAGGATCGAAGTGCCGGTGCTGCTGGTGTCCGGCGGACGCTCCGACGTTGTCTCGCGCGACACCATCGCGGAATTCATGCGGCTGCTCCCGCATGCGCAACATGTCCAGTTGCCGCACGCCACGCACATGCTCGCCGGCGATGCCAATGACGCATTCACCGGCGCGATCGAAACTTTCATCCACTCGCTGCCCGAGGGCGGCGATTCCATGAGGCAAGCCCCATGCACGTCTTCCTGATCATTCTTGCCGCGCTGGTCGTGACCGGAGCCTGCGCCTACTTCCGCAGTCGCCTGTGGCTTTGGACGGCGTTGACCGTCGCCGCGATGATCGGTGTCGGCCTGGGGCTGCCCGCACCGCGCGCGACATGGATCGTGCTCGGCGTTTTCGGTGTGCTGTTCGCGCTGCCGCTGAACTTCATTCCACTGCGCCGCGCGCTGATTTCGAAGCCGCTGCTGAACGTGTTCCGCCGCGTGCTGCCGAAGCTATCGGAGACCGAGCAGGTCGCATTGGACGCAGGCACGGTCGGTTTCGAAGGCGAGCTGTTCGCAGGCAAGCCGGACTGGTCGAAGCTGCTCTCGCAGCCGAAGCCGCAGTTGAGCACCGAGGAGCAGGCGTTCCTGGACGGGCCGTGCGAACAACTTTGCCGCATGGTGGACGACTGGAAGATCACCCACGAGCTGGCCGACCTGCCGCCGCCGATCTGGGACTTCGTCAAGCGCGAAAAATTCTTCGGCATGATCATCCCCAAGCGTTATGGCGGACTGGAGTTTTCCGCCCTGGCGCATTCGGCGGTGCTGCAGAAGCTGGCGAGCATCTCCACGACGCTGGCATCCAACGTTTCAGTGCCGAATTCGCTCGGTCCGGCGGAACTGCTGCTGCGTTACGGCAGCGAAGAGCAGAAGAACTACTACCTGCCGCGCCTTGCCGACGGCCGCGAGATTCCCTGTTTCGCGCTGACCGGCCCGTATGCGGGCTCGGATGCCACTTCGATCCCGGATTTCGGGGTCATCTGCAGGCAGATGGTCGACGGTGTCGAGACGCTCGGCATGAAGCTGACCTTCGACAAGCGCTACATCACCCTGGCGCCGATCGCGACGATCATCGGGCTGGCGTTCCGCCTGTACGATCCCGAACACCTGCTGGGTGAAAAGGAAGATCTGGGCATTTCGCTGGCGCTGATCCCGCGCGAAACGCCGGGATTGCAGATCGGCCGCCGCCACTTCCCCTTGAACATCCCGTTCCAGAACGGTCCGTTGCACGGCAAGGACATGTTCGTGCCGCTGAGCACCCTGATCGGCGGCCCGCACATGGCCGGCGAAGGCTGGAGGATGCTGGTGGAATGCCTGTCGGTCGGGCGCGCGATTTCGCTTCCGTCCAACGCCACCGGGTTCGTGCGGATGGCGGTGGCATCGACGGGTGCTTACGCGCGCATCCGCAAGCAATTCGGCCTGGCGATTGCACGTTTCGAGGGCGTGCAGGACGCGCTGGCGCGCATCGGCGGACACGCCTACGCGATCGCTGCGCTGTCGCGCGCGTCGGCTGCGGCGGTGGACCGCGGCGAGAAACCGGCGGTGCCATCGACGATCGCGAAGTACCACGCGACCGAACTGGGCCGCGAAGTGGTGAAAGACGCAATGGACGTGCACGGCGGCAAAGCCATCCAGCTCGGGCCCAACAATTACATGGGGCGAAACTGGCAGGGCGCGCCGATCCCGATCACCGTGGAAGGCGCCAACATCATGACCCGCAGCCTGATGATCTTCGGGCAGGGCGCGATCCGCTGTCATCCGTGGGTGCTGAAGGAAATGCACGCCGCGCGCAATCCGGATCGCGCGCGAGGCCTGCGCGAACTCGATGCGGCCTTTTTCGGGCACCTGGGCTTCGGCATTTCCAACGCCGTGCGCAGCTTCGTGCTGGGCCTCGCATTCGGCAAGCTCGGCATGGTGCCGGGCGATGCTTACACGCGCCGCTATTACCGCAAGCTGGATCGCTATGCCGCGGCACTCGCGCTGGTCGCCGACACGGCAATGGGCGTGCTCGGTGGGCGCCTGAAGTTCAAGGAAAAGCTGTCGGCGCGCCTGGGCGACGTGCTCTCGTATCTCTACATCGCCTCGGCGATGCTCAAGCGCTACGAGGACGAGGGTCGGCCGGAAGTCGAGCGCCCGTTGCTGGCGTGGGCGTTCCACCAATCCATCTGGAACATCCAGATGGCGATCGACGGCGTGATCCGCAATTTCCCGGTGCGGCCGGTGGCGTGGCTGCTGCGCTTCCTGGTGTTTCCGTTCGGCCGCCGCGAGGTGCCGCCCTCGGACCGCCTGGGCCGCCGCGTGGCCGCACTGATCACCTCGCCCAATGCCGCGCGCGACGCGTTGCTGCGTGGCATGTATCTCACGCCCGCGCCGAACAACCCGGTCGGGCGCATGCATGCGCTGCTGCCGGAAGTGGTGGCGGCGGAACCGGTCGAGCGCAAATTCCTGAAGGCGCTGAAGGGTGGCGCGATCAAGGCGCACGATTACTTCGAACAATTGCAACAAGCCGAGGCGATCGGCGCGATCACCCCCGCTGAACGGGCGCAACTGGAGCACCTGCGCCGCGCCACCGCCGAATTCATCAACGTGGACGATTTCGATCCGGAGGAGCTGCGCGCAGGAGCGAGCCGGCGGGGCGCGGACTCGCCGCGTTCGTTGCACGTGGCATGAAATCGAGATCGCCAGGCAACGCGATATCGCTCGTCATTCCGGACGCCGCTCAGCGGCGATCCGGAATCCATTTTGATCTTGCTTCGTTTTACAAAGACCAAGATGGATTCCGGGTTCCGCCGCGGATTGCATCCGCGGCAGCCCCGGAATGACGACATGGTGGGTTCTGGCCTCCCGGTCAGAGTGCCATCGCGCTCGCGTGTTCGCGCGTGGCGGCGAACGTGACTGCCGGTGCGCGTTCCTGCGCCAGTTGCAGGTTTACCCGCGTGGGTGCGAGGTAAACCAGCTCGCCAGCGGCATCCAGCGCCAGGTTCGGCGCATTCTTCTCGCGGAACTCTTCCAGCTTCTTCGCATCGTCGCAGCGGATCCAGCGCGCGGTGGCAATCGTCACCGGCTCGAACGCGGCATCCACGCCGTACTCGTCCTTCAGCCGGTACGCGACCACGTCGAACTGCAGAACGCCCACGGCGCCGAGGATCAGGTCGTTGCTCATCAATGGCCGGAAGAACTGCGTCGCGCCTTCTTCCGACAACTGCTCCAGGCCTTTCTGCAGCGCCTTCATCTTCAGCGGATCGCGCAGGCGAGCGCGGCGGAACAGCTCCGGCGCGAAGTTCGGGATCCCGGTGAACGAAAGCGGTTCGCCTTCGCTGAAGGTGTCGCCGATCGAAATCGTGCCGTGGTTGTGGAGCCCGATCACGTCGCCGGGATAGGCGACGTCCACGATCTCGCGATCCGAAGCCATGAAGGTCAGCGCGTTGGCGAGCTTGACCTCCTTGTTGCCGCGCACCTGCAGCGCCTTCATGCCGCTGCGGTAGCTGCCCGAGCAGACGCGCAGGAATGCCACGCGATCGCGATGTTGCGGATCCATGTTCGCCTGGATCTTGAAGACGAAGCCGGTGAGCTTGTCCTCGTTGGGCGAAACTTCGCGCGTGGTGGCGGCGCGCGCCTTCGGCGGCGGTGCGTGCTCGACGAAGAAATCCAGCAACGGCTGCACGCCGAAATTGTTGACCGCCGAGCCGAAGAACACCGGCGTCTGTTTGCCGGCGAGGTACGCCTCGCGATCGAACGGGTGCGAGGCCCCACGCACCAGCTCCAGCTCGTCCCGCAGTTCCGCCAGCATCTCCGCGCCGATCCGCGTCACGAGCTCGGGATCGTCAAGACCCTTGAAGATCGTCGAATCCTGCCGCGTGAAATTGCGGCCCGGTTCGTACAGGTGCACCTCGTCGTCCAGCAGGTGATACACGCCCCTCAGGCGCGAACCCATGCCGATCGGCCAGGTGATCGGCGCACAGGCGATCTTCAGCACGCTCTCCACTTCATCCAGCAGTTCGATCGGTGCGCGGCCCTCGCGGTCGAGCTTGTTGATGAAGGTCATGATCGGCGTGTCGCGCAGCCGGCACACCTCCATCAGCTTGATGGTGCGTTCCTCCACGCCCTTGGCGCAGTCGATCACCATCAGCGCCGAATCCACCGCGGTCAGCACGCGGTAGGTGTCCTCGGAAAAGTCCGCGTGGCCCGGCGTGTCCAGCAGGTTGACGATGCGGCCCTCGTAGGGGAACTGCATCACCGACGAGGTCACCGAAATGCCGCGCTCCTTTTCCAGCGCCATCCAGTCGGAGGTGGCGTGGCGCGCGGCCTTGCGCGACTTCACCGAGCCGGCCATCTGGATCGCGCCGCCGAACAGCAAGAGCTTCTCGGTCAGGGTGGTCTTGCCCGCGTCGGGGTGCGAGATGATCGCGAAGGTGCGTCGGCGCGCGGTCTCGCGGTTGTGATCGGTGGCGTTCGACATGGAAGGCGGGCTTGCGGAAAACGCAAACCCGCAATTCTAGCGTGGATCGCCGGAGCGCCGGGCCGTCGGCTTGCGCCGATGGCGCCCGGGCCGTTTATTTTGCCAACTTCGTCAGGAGACTGTGCCAGAAGTCCAGCGACGCCGGCACTTCGGAGGCGAGCAGCTTCTCGTTGAGGCCATGCGCGAAGGTGTCGTTCGGTTTGGAGAAGGTGGGGTCCACGCCGTAGCAGGGGACGCCGGCATTGCGGAAGTACATGCTGTCCGAGGCGCCGGCCGACATGCCCGGCACCACGTCGACGCCCGGATAGCGCTCGTGGATGGTCGCGGCGACGGCGGCCATCACGTCCGGACGCAAAGGCGAGGCCGGGCTTTCGACGGGCGGCGGCTGTTTGACGCCGATCTCCACGGAAGGATCCGCGATCACCTTGGCGAGCGTGGCCTGCACGGCAGCGACGCTGTCGCGCGGGAAGATGCGGCAATTGATGTTGGCAGTGGCGCGTTGCGGCAACGCGTTGAGGGCGTGACCGCCGTCCAGCATCGTGGCAATGCAGGTCGTGCGGATCTGCCCGACGTAGGCGGGGTCGGCCGAGATCACCTCCGCGGCCTTGGCGTCATCCGGGTGCGCGGCGAACTGCCGCATGGCTCGAGCAAGCGCGCCGGTGCCGTGTTCGCCGGTGGCCTTCAACGAAGCCAGCGTGATCCCGCTGTGCTGCACCGGGAACTGGTACGCGGCGACATGGTCCAGCGCCTTCGCCAGCCGGTAGATCGCGTTCTTCGAAGGTTCCGGTTCGCTGGAATGGCCGCCCGCCGAAGTGACGGTGAGGGTGAAGTCCGCATAGGTCTTCTCGGCGGCCTGGATCTCGTAAACGACGGGCTTGAGGTTCGCGTCGTACGTGCCGCCGCCGGCATCCGCGTTGAGCAGGAATTCCGCCTCGTGGTAGCGCTTGGCCAGTTCGCGCGTGGAAGCCATGTCGGTTTCCTCGTCGCCGGAGAACACCAGGATCATCCCGCGGCTTGGTACGAAGTGTTCGCGCTTGAAGCGCATCATCGTCTCGACGAGCGCGATCACGTTGGTTTTCATGTCGGCGACGCCACGGCCGTACAGATAACCGTTCTCTTCGACCAGCTTGAACGGGTCGCGCTGCCAGTCCGCCGGATTGGCCGCGACCACGTCCATGTGCGCGGAAAGCAGGATCGGTTTCTTGCCGGGGTCGCTGCCGCGGTAGTGCACGACGAGTGCCGCCGTATGCTCGACCGGGATGATCTCGATATCGGATTTGGCGAAGCCGGCCGACTCCAGCTTCGCCGCCAGATAGCGCGCGAAGGCGGGGACCTGGTCCTTGCCTTCCACCGTCTGTGCGGCGATGGCATGACGCAGCATGTCCATCGTTTCGGGCATGGCTTGCGACGTGGTTTCCGCCACGGCTTGAGATGCGGGAACGGTCGCCAATGCGAGGCAGAGGATCAGGCCAATATGCGGCTTGGGCATGGGGGGCTCGGGCTGTTGCGTCCCGCCGAGTATAGAAGAAGGATCCGACGGTGTTTCGGCAGCGGTGATGGGACGGAGCGCCGCTCCCGCGCCGGCCGCGGCATGTCGCGATTCCGATTCATCATGAACAGACATATAGACGTCTAAACGTCCATTGACACGGTGCAATAGTGCCGCTACAGTCATTGCACGCAACCCATCAAGACCGGCGGAGGGACAGGCCCTTTGAAGCCGGGGCAACCCGCGAATCGTTCGCAGGGTGCCAAATCCTGCGGAGATTCCACTCAAGGGGAGTCGCCGGGAGATGGGTCGGAGCGTGGCCGCGCGATCCCTCCTCCCCGCGCGGCCACGCCGAGACTCCGCCTCGGACGCAGGGAAGCTGCCAGACGGAGAGAATCGCAATGGCCCTCGATACTCGTTTTGCTCCGCAGCCGGCAAGCGGCTGTACCCGCGCTGTGCGCGCCGGCATCGATTGCGATGCCGCGCACGGGGCGGTGACACCGCCGCTGCACCTGTCCAGCAATTTCACGTTTGCCGGCTTCAACGGCAAGCGTGCCTATGACTACACGCGCAGCGGCAATCCCACCCGCGACCTGCTGGCCGATGCGCTGCGCGACCTCGAAGCCGGCGCTGGCGCCGTGGTTACGTCCAGCGGCATGGCCGCGGTCGCGTTGGTGCTGGAACTGGTGCCGCACGGCGGCACCATCATCGCCGCCCACGATTGCTACGGCGGCACCTGGCGTCTGCTGGATGCGTGGGCGCGCAAGGGTCGCTTCCAGGTGCGCTTTGCGGACCTCACGGATCCGTTGTCGCTCGCCGCGGCGCTGGAAGGACAGCCCGCGCTGACGTGGATCGAGACGCCTTCCAACCCGTTGCTGCGCATCACCGATATCCGCCACGTCGCGCAGGCCGCGCATGCGGCAGGTGCGCTGTGCGTGGTGGACAACACCTTCCTTTCGCCGGTGCTGCAGCAGCCGTTGCGGCTGGGCGCCGATGTGGTCGTGCACTCCACGACGAAATACATCAACGGGCACAGTGACGTGGTCGGCGGCGCCGTGATCGCGAAAGACCCGGCCGTCGCCGAGCAACTGAAGTGGTGGGGCAATTGCCTCGGCCTGACCGGTGCGCCGTTCGACAGCTGGCTGACCCTGCGTGGCCTGCGTACCCTGTCGGCGCGCATGCGCGTGCATCAGGAGAACACCGCAACCATCGCCGCGCTGCTGCAGATGCATCCGGCCATCGCCCGCGTGTACTGGCCGGGCCTGCCGGAGCACCAGGGACATGGCCGTGCCGCGCGACAGCAGTCGGGCTTCGGCGCGATGCTCAGCTTCGAGCTGCACGGCGGCGAGGCGGCTGTATGCGCTTTCCTGGATGGACTGCGCTGTATCACGCTGGCCGAATCGCTGGGCGGAGTGGAAAGCCTGATCGCACATCCGGCCACGATGACGCATGCCTCGATGAGCGCAGAGGCGCGCCGTGCCGCGGGCATTTCCGACGCATTGCTGCGGTTGTCGGTCGGCATCGAGGACATCGATGATTTGTGCGGCGACATTGGCGCGGCGCTGGAACGCGCGGCGCAGGCGTGCGAAGCGCGCGCCCTCGAGGTGTCGCCATGAACGCCCAGGTTTCTTTCGCGGTTTCGCCACGCATCGGCGCGGTGCTGCTTGGCACCGGCGCGGTCGGTCACGTGCTGTTGCAGCAGTTCGGCCCGGCCAGTCGCGCCGGCGTGGCGCTGGTGGGCGTGGCGAATTCTCGCGCGCAGGTTGTCGACCGGAATGGATTGAGCGTGGCGAATGCACGGATGCGGCTGGACTCACGCGGTGAACCGCGCGACGACGGGGCGTTGCTCGCAGCACTCGATGCGTTCCGGTGCGACCGGCGCGTGATCATCGATGCCACCGCTTCCGCCGAAGTGGCGGGCAGGCACGCCGAATGGTTGCTCGCAGGCTATGACGTGGTCACTGCCAACAAGCCGGCGGTCGGCGGAACGCTGGCCGCGTGGCAGGCAGTGCAGGACGCGGCGCGGGCAGGGGACAGCACGTACGGCGACTCGGCGACGGTTGGTGCCGGCCTGCCCGTGCTGTCGACGTTGCGGCGCCTGCGCGGCGCGGGCGATCGTCTGCTCGCGCTGGAGGGCGTGTTTTCCGGCTCGCTGTCGTGGCTGTTCAACCATTTCGACGGCACCCGCCCCTTCTCGGCATTGCTGGCCGAGGCGCGCGCATGGGGATACACCGAACCCGATCCGCGCGCGGACCTGTCGGGCGCCGACGTCGCGCGCAAGCTGCTCATTCTCGCCCGGTCCTCGGGTTATGCGCTGGACGAACACGAAGTCGAAATCGAAAACCTGGTTCCGCCTGAGCTGCGCGAGGTGGATGCAGAGACGTTCCGTTCGCGTGCGCGCGAGCTGGATGAGGCGTTGGCTGCGCGGCTGAACACGGCACGTGCAAGCGGCAAGGTGCTGCGCCATCTCGCGCGGCTTGACGCGCGCGGCAACGCACGCGTCGGACTGTGCGAAGTGGATGCTGCACATCCGACGGCACGGCTGACCGGTTGCGACAACCTGTTCGCGCTCACCACCACGCGCTATCACGCCCAGCCGCTCGTGATCCAGGGTGCCGGCGCCGGGCCGGAAGTGACCGCGCAGGCCTTGCTGGCGGATGTGCTGGCGTTGCGCGAGCGCATTTCCGCACCGCTGGCGATGGCGGTGTAGGAGTGCGCCTGCGCGCGCAGTCGATCGTGCAGGCCGGATCAGGCCGTTTCAGGCGACGGATCCGGCGCTCCGCGCCTTTCTGCCCTACAGGTCCCGGTTCCTACGTTCGCATCAATCCATCAGCATCGCCGAAGGATCGGTGACCGCCTGCTCCACATCCGGCGTGCGCCAGCCGCAGGCCAGTCCCCAGGCGAAGAAGCCCAGCGCGACGATCGCGACGACCAGAAGATCCCAACCGAACGGGATGTAGTTGTGCCCGCCGAATTTCTCGCTGCCGCCCCAGGACAGCGCCGCGATCGCCGGAAGGTAGAAGATCATCCAGGCCGCGCCGCGCAGCTGCGCAGCGATGTGCAGGCGGCCGCGCTTGAGCGTGTAGTACAGCCAGATCGGCAGTGCGACCACCATCAGCAGGATGATCTCGCCGGTGCGCGGCCAGCGCGCCCAGTACAACAGCTCCGTCGAGAACACGAACGCGCATGCAGCCACGATCATCAGCCCCGGCACGCGTAGCGGGCGATGCAGTTCGGGCGCGGTGCGCCGCAGTACCGACACGCTGACCGGTCCGGTGAGATAGGAAATGATCGTCGCCACCGAGATCACCTCGGCGAGCGTCGCCCAGCCGCGGAAGAAGAAGAGGAAGATGAAGGCGACGACGAGGTTCAGCCACATCGCCGGGCGCGGAATGCCCCAGCGCGGATGCACCTTGCCGAACACCGCGGGCAGCGTGCCGTTGCGCTCCATGCCGTAGATCATGCGCGCAGTGGTGGCGGTGTAGGTGGCGCCTGTGCCGCTCGGGCTGATGAATGCATCCGAGTACAGCAGCAAGGCGAGCCAGTTGAGATTCAACGCCAGCGCGAGCTCGGCGAACGGCGAGCTGTAGGCGAGCGATGCCCAGCCGCCTTGCGCCAGCTGCGCCGGATCCACCGCGCCGAGGAAGGCGATCTGCAGCAGCAGGTAGACGACCGTCGCCAGCAGGATCGAGCCGATCACCGCGAACGGCACGCTGCGGCCCGGATTGCGCGCCTCACCGGCGAGGTTCACCGGGCTCTGGAATCCGTTGAAGCTGAACACGATGCCGCTGATCGCCACCGCGGTCAGCACCGCGGACATGCTGATCGCGTGCGATCCGCCGTGCGCGCCGATGTGGAAGTTCTCCGGATGGAACGACGTGGCCATCAATGCGATCGCGGTCAGTGCCGGCACGATCAGCTTGTAGAACGTGATCGCCGTGTTGGCCTTGGCGAACAGCTTCACGCTCCAGAAGTTCAGCAGGAAATACACGACCACAAGCGCCGCGGAGATCGCCAGGCCCGTCGCGCTGAGTTCGCCGTGACCGCCCGGTGCGCGGTGGAAGAGGTCCTGCGCCCATGCCCACGGCCACGACGACATGTATTGCACGGACGCTTCCGCTTCCACCGGGATCACGGATGCGATCGCGATCCAGTTGGCCCAGGCCGCGATGAAGCCGACCAGCGTGCCGTGCGAATACTGGCCGTAGCGGACCATGCCGCCGGATTCGGGGAACATCGCGCCGAGCTCGGCATAGGTGACCGCGATGAACAGGATCACGACGGCGCCGATCACCCATGCCCAGATCGCGCCGGGCCCGGCGAGCTGCGCGGCGCGCCAGGCGCCGAACAGCCAGCCCGATCCGATGATCGAGCCCAGGCCGGTGAACATCAGCGCAATGGCACCGACGTGTCGGCGGATGGCGAATTCATTTGACATGGATGACTCCCCGTGCGTGAACCATCCATGGCGTAAACAGCCGCGGATGATGGCAGATTGCGCGGCGGGAGTCAGCGTGCCATTCGCTCTACACCGAGGCGAATGCTTCGCGCGTCAGGTTGATCGGCTCGCCCCTGGTGCACACCACGTCGTCCTCGATGCGGATGCCGCCGTAGGCGCGGAACGCGTCCACCTTCTTCCAGTTCACGTCGCGTGCCGCCGGCTTGCCGCGCAGTTCTTGCAGCAGCATGTCGATGAAATACAGCCCCGGCTCGATCGTGGTGACCATGCCCGGTCGCAGTTCGCGGGTCAGGCGCAGGTAGGGATGGCCGTGCGGCCTGGCGATGCTGCCGCCGCGCTCGTCGCGCTGGAAGCCCGCGACATCGTGGACCTGGATGCCCAAGAGGTGGCCCAGGCCGTGCGGGAAGAACGTGCTGGAGATGCCGTTCGCCACCGCCGCTTCCGCGCTGCAGGTGATGAAGCCCTGCTCGTGCATGGCCTGCATCAGCACGTGGTGCGCGTGGATGTGCAGCTCGGGATAGCTCTGGCCGTCGCGCACCATGGCGCAGAAACCCTGTTGCCCGCGCTCCACTGCATCGATGAGCGCCTGGAATTCGCGAGCGTCCGGCGCGGCGTAAGTGCGCGTGATGTCCGAGTTGTAGCCGTGGAACTGCCCGCCGGCATCGATCAGGAACGAATGCGCATGCACGGGCGGGTTGCGGTCGAAGTGCGTGTAGTGCAGCACCGCGCCGTGGCGGTCCAGCGCGATGATGTTGTCGTAGGGCAACTGGTGCTCGGCCAGGTGCGTTGCGGCGAGATAGGCGACGTGGATCTCGAATTCGGAGGCGCCGTTGCGGAATGCGGCTTCCGCCGCGGTGTGCCCGCGCGCGCCGATCTTGCTGGCGACGCGCAGCATGCTGAGTTCGTATTCGGTCTTGAACGAACGCTGCCAGTGCAGGTAGTCCATCAGGGCCTGCGGGTTGTCGGGCGCGTAGCCTTCCACCGCCGCGCTTGCGTCGCCGACGATCGCGCAACGCGCGGCATCCTTCGGCAGGTGCGTGCGCGCGTCTTCCGGGGTGCGGATGGTGACGATCTCGAAGTGCTCGACCCAGTAACCGGCCGGCGCGGCCGGCACCACGTGCCAGTAATCGTGCGGTTGCAGGAAGACCAGCTTCGGTTTGGAACCCGGCGTGAAGACGATCCAGCTTCCCGGCGCATCCGTCAGGGGGAGCCAGTGCACGAAGTGCGGATTGGCCCGGAACGGGTAGTGCGTGTCGTCGAGGAAGCGTCCGACCGGGCGGCCGGCGGCGATCACCAGATGCTCGCGCTGTGCGAGCCCGAGCGCGGCTTCGGCGCGGCGCTTGAGCTCGGAAAGATGTGAAGGGTAGAGGCCTGCGAGGTTGTCTTGCGGCGCGGCGGTCATGGCGGCAGCATCGATGCGGAAAACGTCATGGTGCCGCGTCGCGCGGCGCAGTGCAAAGCGCGCTCAGGCGTCCGATTCATCCAGCCATTCGTTCAGTGCCGCATGATCCGCTTCCGACAGCGCGATGATGCGTAGCCCGGCCCAATGCTGCCCGGGCACCGCGGCCGGTTCGCTCCACTGCTCGTGCACGCCGGCTTCCATCAGATGCATGCGGCCATCGCGGTCCGGCAACTGGAAGCGGACCTGGTACAGCGCGTCAGGCGTGAGCATGCGGCGGCCGATCAGCATCATGCCATTGCGCGAAAGGTTGCCGATGCGGCCCATGTTCTCGCCGGTCAATGCATCAGTGACCTCGATCGGGTCGAGCGCGGGCTTGCGCGTGGCACGGCGTTGTTCCGGATCGTTCATTTCGTGAAGACCCCGCCTGGTTGGGGAGCACGGCCAACGAGTTCCCGGCCGAGGATGGCGGCGTTTGCCGTTTCCTGGCCCCTGCGGTCGGGAATGACGGCATGCGGACGGTGCAGGCCCGCGACCAGCGTATTCCAGGCGCGGTCCATCATCGATTCTGACTGCTGCGGCAGCAGTCGCGCCTGCCCGAGCACCATCAGGCGCGCCACCTGTTCCAGCCGGCGCTCCGGCGCGGCGACGCCGCGCGCGCTGACGAACAGGCAGCGGTTGGTGGCGAGCGTGTACCAGGCGAGCTTGCGTTGCACGCATTGGCCCTGCTGGTTGACGACGAACTCGAACCAGGTGCCGAACGGCAGCGAACGCAGCCGGGTCAAGGCGCGTTGTTCCTCCGCGCTGAGCGGCAGTTGCGGCGCATCGTGTTCGGCTTTCGGATCCTCGCTCTCGCCCAGGCGCTGGCGTGTCTTCAGGCGCACCGCCAGTTCGGTCTGGCTCGGCGCGCCCTGGCGTGCATCCGCCGCCGGCTGCAGATCCAGCACGCGCTGTGCAAGCTGCGACGCTTCCGGCCCCTGCAGCCCGACCTGCGCCAGGCCGGCTTCGAGTTCCGCGCACAGCCGCGCGTTGTCGCGCTGTTCGGGCTCGCGCAGCAGCTCGTCTGCCGCGGCGAGGCGGCGATGGAAGGCCTCGCTATCCTCGCCGTGGCGCAGGATCGCCAGGGCCAGTGCATCGCACCAGGCCTGCTCCAGCAACGCCCGGATCAGCGGAGTGGTCTTGCGTCCGGCCAGGCGTTCGCCGATCGCGGCGGAAGCCCGCGCGCGCGCCTGCTCCAGCCGGTCGCGCCCTTGCGCGGCTTCCAGTTGGCGGCGCTCGGCGATTTCCGCGCGCCGGCGCAGTCCGCTGACGTGAGACTCCAGGTCGTCCACCAGCTTCTCGAGCAGCGACTGGTCGCCGGTGAATTCGTTCAGCACGCGATCCACCAC
Source organism: Rhodanobacteraceae bacterium (assembly GCA_035694895.1). GTDB lineage: Bacteria > Pseudomonadota > Gammaproteobacteria > Xanthomonadales > Rhodanobacteraceae > 66-474. The sequence goes on from DASSFA010000048.1 coordinate 23,601, forward strand.
GCGTTGAAGCTTTTTGGCCAGCCCCTCGTCCACCTCGCCATCGCCCGCATCGAGCCACAGATTGGCGGTCTCGGCCACGGAGTTCAGCAGTCGTCGCGCGGGATGCGCGCGGCGGGTGAAGAAACTGCTGTCGGCCAGCGCCACCCGCAGCAGCGGAATCTGCAGGTGGGTCAGCATCCGCTGGGCGATGCCACCGCTGCGGGTTTCATCGAGCAGGCGGTCGAACAGCAGGGACACAAGCTCCAGCACGTCGCGATGTTCAGCCGCGAATTGCGGAACCTCTCCATCCGGGGCGAAGCGGTGCAATCCGGCGATGATGTCCTGACGCAGATCCTGGATGGTGCGCGGTACCTCGCGCCCGCCCAGATGCACCGGCGTCGATGCGCGGCCCTGCAAGGCGCCGAGGACCGACTGCAGGTCTTCGGTGGAGGCGATGTATCCGCCGCCGGTTCCTGCGGGGACCTGCGACGGGGTCGGGCGATGCTGGTCCAGCAGTTGGCGCAGCTTGCCGAGCGCTGCTTCCGCCGAGGCCGCCGTAGCGGCAGGCCTCGGCGCCGGAGCGGACCGGGCTCCGGCGCCGGGTCGCGCCGATTCCGCTTCGGTCCTCCTGGCTTTGGTTTCCTGGCTGCGCCGCGGCAGGAATGCGCGGAGATTGGGCAGGATGCCGCGTTGTGCGAGATGGTCGTTGAGGCCGCCATAAATGGACTCGGCCGCCCCCATCACCCGGCGGTCGCAAAGCCGGTAAAACAATATCCGATGCTCGCGCGGCAGGCCCATGCACGATCCGATGTCGCGGAAGGCGTGGGCCAGCGCGTGCGGACCCAGCGGCAGCGCCTCCGCGTCCAGCAACGGCGAGGCGATCAGCACGCCATAGCGGTGGCCCAGTTCGAACAGGATCGGGTTGACGCGCAGTTCGGTGCGGGTGGCGATGTCATCCAGCGCCACCGCTTCGTCGAACTCATCATGGTCCACCAGCGTCAGATCGAAGCGCGTGCGGGGCGCGGCGATGCTGCGCAGGCCGAGCGCGGCTAGCCGTCGCTCGAGCGAGATCAGCAGTTGCGGCGCGGCATCGGCGCGATTGCGCTTGATCTCGCGCAGGCTTTCGAACGCGGTCTGCTGTTCGGCGTTGTTGCGCGACTGTTCGGCCAGCTTGAACAACTGCTGCTCGAACTCGGTCAGGCCGGCGCGCAGCAGGGGTTCCACGCGCGCACCGCACTCGGCGAGCTGCTCTTCCAGCAGCGTGCGCACGCGTGGCGGCAGCTCGATGCGCTCGGCCAGCTTCTGCGGTAAGCGTTCGGTTTTCATGCAGCCCCCTGACGGATCCGCGCAGGGCCCGAATCCGCAGTGTCATTCTAAGCCCGTGCGCAGGCCGCGCGCGACTTCGGGCTAGAGGATCTTCAGGGCATCGCCATCGCCCAGCCAGGCGTTCAGCGCGGCGGCATCGTCGTCTGAAAGCGAGACGATGCGCAGGCCGGTCCAGTATTGCCCGGGTACCGCGGCGGGTTCGCCCCACATCTCGTGCAGGCCGGCCTCGATGACGCAGGACGCGCCTTGCGGGTCGGGCAGCTGGAAGCGGGTCTGGTACAGAGCGCCGTCCCCGAGTTTGCGGCGGCCGATCAACATCATTCCGTCGCGCGACAGATTGCCTATCCGGCCCAGGCTTTCGCCGCTCAAGGCATCCATCACCTCGATCGGTTCGGAAACGCGCTTGCGCCTGGCGCGACGTTGCTCGGGTGCGTTCATGCCCGCTCGACCTCGGCTTTGCCGAACTGCCGCAGGCTGGCGACGGTCAGATGCCAGGCGCGGTCAATCATGGATGCTTCCTGATGCGGCAACAGACGCGCACGTCCGGCCGCCATCTGCCGCGCCAGCTGGTCGAGCGTGCGTTCCCCCGTGGCCGCACCGCGCGGGTTGACCATCACGCATTGCCCGCTCTCGCCGTGCCAGATCAGCTTGCGCCGCACGCGCAGCCCCTGATCGGTGGTGCATTCGAACCATGTGTTGAACGGCAGTGCCCGCAATCGGCCGAGATTGCGCTGCTCCTCGTCGGTGAGTGGCGATGCGACGCGGCCGGTGCCGTCCTGATCGCCCAGACGCTGGCGGCCTTTCAGCTTCACCAGCAGTTCGGTCTGGGTCGCCTGCTCCCCGGCGCCGGGCGCCTCCCGATCCAGCACCCGATGCGCAAGCTGGCTGGCCTCTTCGGCGTGCAGGCCGACTTGCAGCAGGCCCTGCTCCAGTTCGCCGAGTAGACGCGCCTCCTCGCGCTCGCCGCGTTCGCCCACCAGTTCGGTGGCGATGCCGAGGGTGCGCGTGAACGCCTCGCTGCCTTCGCCGTGGCGCAGGATCGCCAGCGCCAGCGCATCGGTCCACGCCTGTTCCAGCAGCGCGCGGATCAAGCCGGCGGGCTTGCGTTCGGCGACCAGGTTTCCGATCGCGGCGGCAGCCTGGGCCCGCGCCAATTCCAGTTTCTCCCTTCCCTGCGCCGCATCGCACTGCCGGCGTTCGGCCACCTCGGCGCGTCGGCGCAGGGCGTTGACATGGCTTTCCAGTTCGGTCGCCTGTTGTTCGAACAACGCGGGATCGCCGTTGAAATTGGCCAGCGTGTATTCCACGGTCTGGCGCAGCTTGTCGAGCAACGCGTTGTCCGGCTCACCCTCGCTGCCGTCGATCCATAGATCGGCGGTTTCGGCCACGGCGTTGAGCAGGCGCCGCGCCGGGTGCGTACCGCGCTGAAAGATACTGCTGTCCGCGAGGGCCGTGCGCAGCCATGGGACCTGCAGACGCGACAGCAGGCGTTGCGCGGCACCGCCGCCGCGGGTGTCGTCGATCAGCCGTTCGAACCACAGCGACACCAGGTCGAATACATCGCGTTGCTCGATCGCCAGCCGCATGCTCGTCGCGTTTGGCGTCAGGCGGCGCAATTCCAGGAGCAAATCCTGATGCAGATTCCGCATCGAATTCTGCACGCCGCGTGCGTCCGGCGGCGCGGCCGTCTGAGCCCGCTGCTGCAAGGCCGCGAGCGCGGCCTGTACCGATTCCGCCGATGCGGACTGCGCATCGACAGGTTCGGTTCCTTCGAGCTTCAACAGCTCCCGTCTCCGCGCCAGCAGGCTCCGCAGCGGCGTAAGAGCCTCCTCTCCGGCAGCAGCTTCGCCCGCCTTGCCCGGACCGGCGGATCTGTCCGGCCCGCGCCGCGTGCGCGGCGCATTCCCGCGGCGCGGCAGATACGGGCGCAGCGACGAAAAAATACCCTGCGCGATCAGGCGCTGGTTCAGCATCGCATAGGCATCGTCCACTGCGCCCAGCAGCGGCGCATCCAGCAGCCGGTACCAGGAAATGCGGTGCTCCCGCTCAAGCCCGGCTTCGCGCGCGATCTCGCCCAGGCCGCGCAGCAGCGCGCGCGGGCCCAGCGCCAGTTCCTCGGCTTCGAACGGCGATCGTGCCGCGAGCGCGCCATACCGGTAACCCAGCTCGAACAGCTGGCGCGCCGCGCGGATTTCCGCGCGCGTGGCGATGTCGTCCAGCAGGACTGTCTCCTCGAACTCGTTGTCGTCGATCAGGCTGAGGCCACCCTCCAGCGATCCTGCATGCCAGGCCGCGGTTGCGGTCCGATCGAATGCGGCCAGCTTGCGTTCGAAGGTCCACCGGAACACCTGCATGATCTCGGTGTCCAGCTGCTTGGCTTTCTGCATGGCGGAGAGCGTGGCCTGCTCTTCCGCGCCGCTGCGCGGGCGCGATTCGCTCCGCTTTGCGAGCTGATGCCGGAATGCCAGCAGGCTGCCATGCAGCAGGGGTTCCACTTGGACGCCCAGTTCCGCCAACTGCCCAGCCAGCAACTCGCGCACGCGCGCCGGCAGATCGGTGCGCGCGGCGATGCTGGAAGGCGTTTCGGGCATTGCGGTTCCCGGCACGGCGGACGTGCGGTGATTCTAGTCCAGTCAGAGCCCGACGTCCGGGCGCCAGGCAAGCTCGATCCAGCCCGATCTCCCCGGTGTGTTGTAGCCGCTGATCAGCGAATACGTGCGATCGGCCAGATTCTCAGCGCGCAGGTGCACTTGCCAGGCGGGCGAGAGCACCACGTTGAGGCGCGCGTTGATCAATGCGTACCCGCCGAGCGGGCCGTTGAAATCCGGTCGCGGGCCTTCGGCGTACAACTCGAGGCCGGCATCCACGCGCGCATTGAATTGCCGTGCCAGCAGCAGGTCGCCCTTGCGGGAGGCGCGCCGCAGCAGGTGTTCGCCCGTTTGCGGGTCGCGCGCGTTCTGCCAGGTCGCATTGCCATGGAACGCCCAGCCATCGTGCCGCCAGTCCGTCTGCAACTCGATCCCGTCGATCCGTGCCTGCGCGGTGTTCTCGGCCTGGAACAGCGGCCCGGTGAAATCAATCAGGTCACGGATATCGGTGCGATAGGCGGCGAGCTTGAACGACAGCGATGCAGTGGGCGTCCATTCCGCGCCCAGCTCGCTGCTGTGCGAACGCTCCGGCCGAAGTGCGGGATTGCCTGCGAAGTAGCCGCCGTAACCGGGCGAGAATTGCTCGTTCAAGCTCGGCGCGCGGAAGCCCTGGCCGAAGCTCGCGGTGATGCGCAGGCTCGGCAGCACGCGGTAGCCTGCGGCCGCGGAGCCGGTAGTCGCGCCACCGAACACGCTGTTGTGATCGTGGCGCGCGGCCAGTTCCCAATCGAATGCTTGCAGGTGCCCGTTCCAGCCGGCGAAAGCGGCGGTGTTGTCGCGGCTCTGTCCGAACGAATCGCCTGCGCCGGAGCTGTCCACGTTTTCACCGCGCTCGTGCACGCGCTCCACGCCGGCGGTCAGCGACTGGTTCGGCGCGAGCGTGAAGATGTTCAGCCAGGTTGCGCTCTGCCGGCGCGAGCGGAACAGTTCGAAGTAGTCCGGCGTGTTCAGGTCATCGCGCGCGCTGCCGATGCTGAGGCGCTGGTACCAGCGCGGGGTAATGTCTCCCGCCAGCGCGGCGCCGAGGTCCTGCTCGATGGTGTGCGAAACGCCCTGGTCGAATTCGTTCACCGAATCGCTGTAAAGCGCATTCGCCGAAAGCGTCTGGGTGCCCAGCTTGATGTCGCCGGACGCGGCGAGATTGCGGTTGCGCAGGCCGTCGTCGTCCGGGTTGTAGCCGAAGCCTGTCGGGTTCTCCGCGGAAAATCCGCGCACGTGGCGGATCCCTGCCTGCACGCTGAATCCGCCGTGCCCGCCGCGCTGGCCGATGCCGGCGCTGGCCGAGGCATCGTCGTAGCTGCCGTATTGCACGGCCGCATCCGGGCCGGTCAACCTGCGCGTGAAGATCTGGATGACGCCGCCGATCGCATCCGAACCCCAGTACGCCGCGCGCGGGCCGCGCACGATCTCGATGCGCTGGATCGCGTCCAGCGGCAGCAGCGAGAAATCCACGCCTCCGGTTCCGGTCGAGGCGATGCGCACGCCATCCACCAGCACCAGCACGTGATTGGAATTGGTGCCGCGCAGGAACAGCGCGGTCTGTTCGCCGGGTCCGCCGCTGCGTGCCAGGTCCACGCCGGCCTGCGTGCGCAGTACGTCGTAGAGATCGGCGGCGCCGCTGGCCTCGATCTCCGCCCGCGTGATCACCGTGACATCGGCGAGCGAGGCGTCCACCGTCTGCGCCATCCGCGTGGCGGTGACCTCGACGGTGGGTTCCGTGGTCGGGGCTTGCTGCGTGTCCTGGGCCCGCACGCAAAGACTCACCGCGCCAAGCGCGGCAAACAACAGGAAAGCGTTTTTCATTCTTTTCTCCGTTCGCACACCCGCGTGAAGCGCAACGGAGAGAGGGGGCAGGGCACGGCGTGGCGGCCGTTCCCGACCGCCGCCCACCGCGACGCCAAGGATCGCGGCGCTTGCGAACGATTCGCAATGCCGCGGCTGCAGGCCGGTCTCCGGGCTCGCGAGCGGTGTTCCTTCCGGAACACTCACCGGATCGCCTTCCCGCGCTGATCGCGCAGTGGCTCTTGTGATCCGTTCGACTCGCCTACCGTTGCGGGGGCAGCTCCGGCTTCGAACCGGCTTCCCGTTTCACCCAAACATCAAATCGACGCGAATGGGCACCTGCAAGCCGCGCAGTGTAAGTGGGGAGTCCAACCAAACACAACAGAGCAGGCCATGGATGGCCGTGTCGAAGTGAGCTTTCCGGCGCCGTCGCATGGCGGCGAGCATCGCAGCGCCAGGCGGGAGCAAGGCGCGACTGTTTGAGCACAAGGACGTGCGAGTTCGCGCCGGCCCGCTTGGCGCGAGAAGCGCAGCGGAGTCGAGCCAACCGGACGTTGGCGAGACCGTCATGCCCGGCGCCATTGGCTTTTACTTTCCCCGAAAGGAAAGTAACCCGCGCCGTGGGACGGCGCGGAAAAGACATGGATGTCGTGGATCAATTTTCGAGGAGCCCGGCTGTCGCGCGCAGGCGCACTCCTACAAAAGCTGCTGCGGTACGAGCCTGCTGCTGACGACCGATGACTCATTCGTCCATGCGACGCACACTCACCTCGATCACGTCTTCTGCATCCACCCGCACGTGGAATTCGATCGGCTTGCAGCACACCTGGCAATCCTCGACGTACCGGGTGGAACCCGTCGAGGCGTCCACGCTGGTGTCGAATGATTCGCCGCAATACGGGCAGGTGATTGTCACGAATTCGAGCATTGGCGCCTCTCCTTCACGCGACCGCCACGGCGCGCGACAAAAAGTATGTTGATCCTGCACCAATGAATGGCGTTCCGCCAAAAGGTTGACATGGAAGTCGAACGCAGGAGCGGTCTCTCCTACGCGCAATTCGTGCGCGAATACATGCTGCCGCGCAAGCCGGTGATCATCACCGATGCGCTGGACGAATGCCCGGCGCGGCAAAAGTGGACCCCTGATTACTTCCTCGAACGTTTCGGCGAGCGGCGACTGCGCGCCGAATCCGGCGAGATGAGCATGCGCGAAATCGTGAACGGCGTGCTGCATCCGCCAGCCGATCGCATGCCGTTCCTGCGCGAATCCCCGATTTCGTGGTGGCTGCCCGAGGCGATGGCGGACCTCGCGCCGTTTCCACCCTACGTGCATCCCAACTGGCTGACGTATCCGTTCGCTCGCTGGCCGGACGTGCGCCGCAGCGGCTATGCCAGCCGGCTGGCGCGCACGGCGCAGACGGAGATCAATTTCACCGGTGCCAACATGCGCTTCGGCGCGCTGCATCTGGATCTGTTCTGGACCCACGCGCTGGTGATGCAGTGGCATGGCGCCAAGAAGTTCTTCATCTTCCCGGCCGCGGACACCAAGCACCTCTACCGGAAACCGGAAGCCTGGATATCCGAGATCACCGACGTCGAGCACCCCGACTACGCGAAATTCCCCGATTTCGCCAACGCGCACATGATCGAATTCACCCTGCAGGCGGGCGAGGCATATTTCAATCCGACCGGCTGGTGGCACACCACGCGCACGCTGGATGTCTCGATCGCCACGGTGGTCAGCTTCGCCAATGCCAGCAACTGGAAGGAAGTCACGCAACACTTGTTGCCGCCGAATGCGCCCCTGCGTTCCAGGCTGGGTGCGTTGCCGTATCGCGCCTACCTGCGTGCACTCGGGGTGTGGATGCTGCCGCATTACGCCTTCCCCGAAGCCACCGATCCGGCCTGGTGCCGCGACTCGCTGACGCATTACTGGCGCACCGCGGGCAGTTGGGCGGGCTCGGCGCTGGGCGGCGTGCCGGAAGAGGCGATGGCCTCGCGTTACTGAGACAAGCGTGATCGAAACCACGCCTGGCCTTTCGAAGATGATCGAGATGGAAGTCGAACGCAGGAGCGGCCTTTCGTACGACGAGTTCGAGCGCGAATACATGCTGCCGTGCAGGCCGGTGATCCTCACCGATTCGGTGGACGAATGTCCGGCGCGGCGCAAGTGGACGCCGGAATATTTCCGCGAGCGCTTCGGCGATCGCCGGTTGCTCACGGTCTCTGGCGAGATGACGATGCGCGAAATCGTGGAGGGGGTGTTGCACCCGGGCACCGGGCGCGTGCCGTTCCTGCGCGAATCGCCCATCGCCTGGTGGGTGCCGGAACTGATGCCCGATCTTGCGCCTGGCCCGTGCTACGGGCGGCCCAATTGGCTGACCTATCCGTTCGCGCGCTGGCCGGACGTGCGCCGCAGCGGTTACGCCGCGCGGCTGATCCGCATCGGCCAGATCGAGATGAATTTCACCGGCGCCAACATGCGTTATCCCACGCTGCACGTGGACTTGTTCAAGACCCACGCGCTGCTCGTGCAGTGGTATGGCGCCAAGAAATTCTTCATCTTCCCCGAGGAAGATACGAAGTATCTCTATCGCAAGCCCGGGACCTGGGTCTCGCAGATCACCGACGTCGAGCATCCGGACCTCGCGAAGTTCCCCGACTTCGCCAAGACGCACATGATCGAGTTCACCTTGCAGCCGGGCGAGGCGTATTTCAATCCAACCGGCTGGTGGCATACCACGCGTACGCTGGGCGTCTCGATCGGCACGGTGATGAGCCTGGTCAATGCCAGCAACTGGAAAGAAGTGACCAGGAACCTGCTGATGCCAGATGCTCCGCTGCGCTCGCGCCTGAGCGCGTTGCCATATCGCGCCTATTTGCGCGCACTCGGGGCATGGAAGCTGCCCCACTACAGCTTTCCAGACGCCTCCGATCCGACGTGGTGCCGCGAGTCGCTGGCACGTTATCGGCGAACGGCGGGAAGCTGGGTGGGGCAAGCCAACGGTGGCGTGCCGGAAACAGCAAAGATGTGATCCCTCCGCGCCAGGGAATGGCGCTCCCGCACAGGGAGTTGACATGGAAGTCGAACGCAGAAGCAATCTCTCGTACGAGCAGTTCGTGCGCGAATACATGCTGCCGCGCAAGCCGGTGATCATCACCGACGTGATGGACAAATGTCCGGCGCGACGCAAATGGACCCCTGATTATTTCCGCGAGCGGTTCGGGACGCGCCGCTTGCGCACGGATGCGGGCGAAATGACCATGGCCGAAATCGTGGAGGGCGTGCAGAACCCCAAGGAGGGCCGCACGCCGTTCCTGCGCCAGACGCCGATCGCGTGGTGGCTGCCCGAGGCGATGGCCGATCTCGCGCCGTACCCCTGCTATGCCCACCCGAACTGGCTGTCCTATCCGTTCGCGCGCTGGCCGGATCTGCGCCGCAGCGGCTACGCGAGCAGGCTCACGCGCATCGGTCAGTGCGAGATCAATATCACCGGCGCCAACATGCGTTTTCCCACGCTGCACATGGATCTGTTCTGGCTGCACGCACTGGTGATGCAGTGGTACGGCACCAAGAAGTTCTACATCTTCCCGATGGAAGATACGAAATATCTCTATCGCAAGCCGGGGACCTGGGTCTCGCAGATCACCGACGTCGAGCATCCAGATCTTGCGAAGTTTCCCGATTTCGCCAAGACACACATGACCGAGTTCACCCTGCACGCGGGCGAGGCCTATTTCAATCCGACCGGCTGGTGGCATACCACGCGCACCGAGAGCATCTCGATCGGCACGGCGATGAGCTTCGCCAACGCCAGCAACTGGAAGACCATGACGGAGAACCTGCTGATACCCGGCGCGCCGCTGCGCTCGCGCGTGGGCGCGCTGCCGTATCGCGCCTATCTGCGCATGCTCGGCGCCTGGACGCTGTCGCGCTGCGCGATCCCCGAAACCACGGATCCGGCCTGGTGTCGCGAGTCACTCAAGCATTACCAGCGCACCGCCGGAAGCTGGGCGGGTGGCTCGCAAGGCGGGGTGCAGGAAAAGGTGCCGGCCTAGGCGGCCCGGATTTTCCGTCCGTTGTGCGCCGGGGAAAAGGCCGGGTGTTCCTTACGGCATGAAGAGCTCGATCACATCGTTGAGGAAGCGCTGGCCGAGTCCGGTCGTGCGCAACATGCGCGCATCTTCATGCATCCATCCGCGCGCGACTGCTTCGCGCAATGGCTGACGAACGGCCTCGAGCGGAAGCCCGGTGCGCGCGGCGAAATCGCCGATCGACACACCGTCGACCAGGCGCAGCGCATTCAGCATGTACTCGAACGGCAGCTGCTCGCGCGGCACTTCGGAATCGCCGTCGATGCGCCGCGCGGTTCCCGCGTTCTCCAGAAAAGCGCGCGGATGCTTCACCTTCCAGCGGCGGCGGACATTCAACTCAGGGGCCGTCCCGTCCGCCATCTCCCGTCCGCCGCCTTCCGTGATTTTCCCGTGGGCTCCCGCACCGATCCCGAGGTAATCGCCGAAGCGCCAGTAATTGAGGTTGTGCACGCAGCGCCTGCCATCGCGCGCATAGGCCGACACCTCGTATTGCGCGTAACCCGCCTGCGCGAGACGCGCCTGACACGCCTCCTGCATCGCCCAGGCCTCGTCGTCATCCGGCAGCGGCGGCGGATTCGCGGCGAAGGCGGTGTTGGGCTCCAGCGTCAACTGGTAATGAGAGACATGCGCGGGACGAAGCGCGATCGCGCGCTCGATGTCGTCCAGCGCGCCGGCAAGCGTCTGTTCCGGCAACGCATACATCAAGTCGAGATTGATGTTGTCGAAGCCCGCGTCCTGCGCCAGTTTCACCGCGCTCTCCGCCTCGCCGGAGGAGTGGATGCGCCCCAGCGCGCGCAGCATCGCATCGTCGAAACTCTGCACGCCGAAGGAAATGCGGTTGACGCCCGCGCGCGCGTAGCCGTCGAAGCGCCCGTGCTCGACGGTGCCGGGATTGGTTTCCAGTGTGACCTCGCATCCAGGCGCGAATTTCAGTCGCCTGGCCGTGCCTTCCAGGATTTCCGCAATGCGTTCCGGCGCAAACAGGCTCGGCGTGCCGCCACCGAAGAACACGCTGACGATTTCGCGCCCGGTGAGCGCTTCGCCGAAATCGTGCAGGTCACCGTCGAGATCCGCGAGCAGTGCAGCCACGTACTCGCGCGCCGGCAATTCGCCGCGCAGTCCATGCGAATTGAAATCGCAGTACGGGCATTTGCGCACGCACCAGGGGATGTGGACGTAGAGCGAGAGCGGGGGTTGGGGGTGAATATTGGGCGCCAAATGCCTTGCCCCCTCTCCCTTGGGTAAGGGTTCGGCCGGAGCGGTACGCTTCAAATCCCGCGACATGAAAGTTCGGTGCGTGCTTGGACATTGAGACATGCGCGGACCCTCACCCCAACCCCTCTCCCGAGGGGAGAGGGGCCACATCGGCCAAGCTCTTTCGCAGGAACGTCAGTGCCTGCCCGCGGTGGCTGATGCGGTTCTTCAGCGCGGGATCGAGTTCGGCTGCGCTCAGGCCCCCGCCGTCGTGCGGCAGGAACACCGGGTCGTAACCGAAGCCTCGTTGCCCGCGCGGCGCGCGGAGGATGCGGCCGGGCCAGCGTGCCTGCGCAATCAGCGGATCGGGATCGTGCGCGTGCCGCAACAGCGCGAGCGCGCAGATGAAATGCGCGCCGCGTCGCTCGTCGGGGGTGCCTTCCAGCTCGCGCAGCAGCTTTTCGATGTTGGCGTCCGAGTCGCCGTGCGCGCCGGCGTAGCGCGCGGAGTACAGCCCCGGCGCGCCGTGCAGCGCATCCACGCACAATCCGGAATCGTCGCCCAATGCGGGCAGGTTCGAGGCGCGCGCGGCATGCCGTGCCTTGAGGATCGCGTTCTCGATGAAAGTCAGCCCGGTTTCGTCGGCATCATGGACGCCGAGCTGCGACTGCGCGATCAATTCGACGCCCGAGCCTGCGAACAGCTCGCGCAATTCGGCGAGCTTGCCGGCATTGCCGCTCGCGAGAAGCACTTTGCGCATTCGACAACCTCGCTTGGCCGTCATTCCGGCGGAAGCCGGAATCCACCTTGCTTTTTGGTCTGGAGGCAAGAGATCAAAATGGATTCCGGGTTCGGCGGAAATGGGGTCAGAGTGAAGTTTCGCAGCGGCACACGGCGGAATTGAGTCGGATGTACGAAATTCACTCCGACCCCATTTTCAGCGCCGCACGCTGCAACGCGATCAGCTCGAAGATGCCTTTCTGCGCCAGTGCCAGCATGGCGTCCATTTCCTCGCGGCGGAACGCATGGCCCTCGGCGGTACCCTGCACCTCGATGAAACCGCCGCCGTCGTTCATCACCACGTTCATGTCGGTGTCGCAGTCGCTGTCCTCGGCGTAATCCAGGTCCAGCACCGGCATGCCGCGGTAGATGCCGACCGACACCGCGGCTACAGCGCCGAACAGCGGATCGCGCGTGATCAGTTTTCTCGAGAGCAGGACGTTCACCGCATCCACCAGCGCGACGTAGGCGCCGGTGATCGCGGCCGTGCGGGTGCCGCCGTCGGCCTGCAGCACGTCGCAGTCGAGCGTGATCACGCGCTCGCCCAGCGCCGCGCGATCGATGCACGCGCGCAGGCTGCGTCCGATCAGGCGCTGGATTTCCATGGTGCGGCCGCCCTGGCCGCCGCGCGCGGCTTCGCGTTGCGTGCGCTCGGACGTCGCGCGCGGCAACATGCCGTACTCGGCGGTGACCCAGCCCTCGCCCTTGCCGCGCAGCCACGGCGGCACGCGTTCCTCCACGCTCGCGGTACACAGCACGCGGGTATCGCCGAAGCTCACCAGCACCGAACCTTCGGCGTGGCGCGTGAAGTGGCGCTGGATCGTGACCGCGCGCAACTGGTCGGGCGCGCGGCCGGAAGGACGAATCGTGGTCATGCAAGTATCCGCGCAGGGTTCAACAGTTTACCATCGGCAGAAACTCCGAATAAGCTGCTGCGCTCGGCATCTTGCGCGCCGGCGGTGCTCGGAATGCTCATGTACTGACGTGTACACTCCGCTTCCTGCGCTCCGGCGACGCGCAACCTGCCTTCGCTCGCGACGCTTCTTCGGAGTTTCAGTTGCATCCATCTGTCGGGGAACCGCCATGATCCGCAGCATGACCGCTTACGCGAACGCGGAGGAAAACGTCGCGCAGGGCTGGCTGGCCTGCGAGTTGCGCGCGGTCAATCACCGTTTCCTCGAAATCGGCGTGCGCCTGCCTGAGGAATTGCGCGCGCTCGAACCGGCGCTGCGCGAACGGATCTCGGCGCGGATCTCGCGCGGCAAGCTGGACGTGAGCCTCCGCTATCGTCCACCGACCACCGCGGCCGATCTGCTGCTGAACGATCGTGCGACCGAGCAGCTGTCCGCGCTTGCCTTGGAATTGCGCGCGCGCTTCCCGGAACTCGCCACCGATTTCGCCACGCTGCTGGGCTGGCCCGGCCTGCTGGTCAAGCCGGAACTGGACCAGGCGGGCCTCACGCAAGCGGCACTGGCCCTGCTCGAACGCGCCCTGGACGAGTTCATTGCCGGCCGCCAACGCGAGGGCGACAAGCTCGCTGCTGCGATCGCCGAGCGCGTGGACGACATCGCCCGGATCGTGCGCGAGGTGCGCGGGATCCTGCCGGAGATTCGCGCCGCCTTGCGCGCCAAACTGGAAACCAGGCTGGCCGAACTGAAGCAGCCGGTCGAACCGGGCCGGCTGGAGCAGGAGCTGGTGCTGCAGCTCTCGCGCATGGACGTGGACGAGGAACTCGACCGACTCGATGCGCACATCGCGGAAGCGCGTCGCGTGCTGGCGCTGGCCGAACCGGTCGGGCGCCGGCTGGATTTCCTGATGCAGGAATTCAACCGCGAAGCCAACA
>DASSFA010000049.1:0-3826 GCA_035694895.1 Rhodanobacteraceae bacterium
GCTCGGGCATGTTGCGCGGCCTGGTGGAATCGAATGCGCTGGTGCTGCTGCCCGAGGATGCGCACGAGCTGGGGCGTGGTGCGGTCGTCACCGTCTGGCCGCAAGGCTGATCGTCGGCTCCCGTTCGCCCTGAGCGCAGGCGCGGAACGGCCGGAGTCGAAGGGCGTCCTTCGACTCCGCTCGCCACGCTCGGGAACGGAGCACATCTGCATTGCGCGATAATGCGCCAATGACTATCCGCGAAATCTCCCCACACGAAGCGCTGGAACGCCAGCGCGCAGGCGCGCTGCTGCTGGACGTGCGCGAACCTTTCGAACATGCCACCGGCATGGCAGCCGGTGCAATCGCCTTGCCGCGCGCGCAGGTCGCGCAGCGGATCGCGCAGGTCGCTCCGGATCGCAACGCGGAGATCCTCACGATCTGCGCGCACGGCCAACGTTCGTTGATGGCCGCGCAGGTGTTGCTGCAACTCGGCTATCGCAATGTCGCGTCCGTTGCGGGTGGCACCGCGGAATGGATCTCCGAGGATCTGCCGATGGCCGAGGCGGAGGACCAGGACGCGGATTTCTTCGATCGCTATTCGCGCCATCTGCGCCTGCCGGAAGTGGGGGAGGCCGGGCAACGCAAGCTGGAGGATGCGCGCGTGGTGCTCGTCGGGGCAGGCGGACTGGGTTCGCCCGCCGCGTTCTATCTTGCCGCCGCGGGCGTGGGCACGCTGGTGCTGGCCGACCACGACGCGGTGGACCGCAGCAACCTGCAACGGCAGATCCTGCATGCCGATGCGCGCATCGGCATGTCGAAGGTGCACTCCGCCGCGCACGCGCTGACCGCGCTGAACCCGCGCACGCGCATTGAAGGGCTGACCGAGCGCGTGATTTCGCAAAACGTGGAAGACCTGCTGGATGGCGCCGACGTGGTGCTGGACGGCGCCGACAATTTTCCGGTGCGATACCTGCTCAACGACGCCTGCGTGAAGCTGGCGAAGCCGCTGGTGTACGGCGCGGTGCACCGCTTCGAAGGCCAGGTCAGCGTGTTCGATGCGGGCCGCAAGCGCGGCATCGCGCCGTGCTACCGCTGCCTGTTCCCGCAACCGCCGCCTCCGGAAGCCGCGCCGAACTGCTCGGAAGCCGGCGTGCTGGGCGTTTTGCCTGGCGTGATCGGCATGCTCCAGGCGACCGAAGTCTTGAAACTGATCCTCGGCATCGGTGAGCCGCTCGCCGGGCGGCTGCTGATGTTCGACGCGCTGGCCATGCGTTTCCGCGAAACGCGGCTCGCGCCCGACCCCGAATGCCCGGTGTGCGCGCCGGGCAAGGCGTTTCCGGGGTACGTGGACTACGAGCGATTTTGTAACGCGCCGAATTGATCAACGCCGTCATTCCAGGCCGCCGAAGGCGGAACCACGGAGCTCTTCGCCATGGACGGCGTTTCGCATGCAGATGCGTCCCAAGAGCAGATTCCGGATCGCCGCTTCGCGATGTCCGGAATGACGTGGGAGCAAAGGGGGACTCGCGGCGAAATCAGCCCCGCTTCTGCGCCTTCTCGAACGCCGCCAACTGTTCCGGCGTGGCTTCCTTCTGGTACTTCACCTTCCATTCCGCGAAGGGCATGCCGTAGATCGCCTCGCGCGCCCGGTCCTTGCTGAGTTCGATGCCGCGTTCGGCCGCCGCCTCGCGGTACCAGTCGGCGAGGCAGTTGCGACAGAAGCCGGCCAGGATCATCAGGTCTATGTTCTGGACATCGTTGCGGCCTTGGTTGAGGTGCTTCAGCAGCCGGCGGAACGCGGCGGCTTCGAGTTCGGTACGGTCGCTTTGCATGTGAGACATTCCATATCCGTTCGCGCTGAGCGTAGCTCGCAAAGCGAGCGGAGTCGAAGCGTCCTTCGACTCCGGCCTGCGGCCTACGCTCAGGACGAACGGAAATCAGGCGGGCTTTCGGCGATAATGCGCGCCTTCGACTTTACACCGGGAGCATCGCTTGAGCGCACGCATCCTCGACGGCCGCCGCATCGCCGATGACGTGCTGGCGCGCGTGCGCGCGGGCGTGCAGGCGCGGGCCAGGCAAGGCAGGCGTGCGCCGGGGCTTGCGGTGGTGCTGGTCGGCGCCGATCCTGCTTCCAGCGTGTACGTGCGGAACAAGCGCAAGGCATGCAAGCAGGTCGGTTTCAAGTCCTTCGATTACGACCTGCCGGAAAGCACGTCGGAAGCCGATCTGTACGCGCTGATAGACAAGCTCAACGCCGATCCGGCGGTGCACGGGATCCTGGTGCAGTTGCCGTTGCCCGATCATGTCAACAGCGGCGCGCTGATCGACCGCATCGACGCGCGCAAGGACGTGGACGGCTTCAGCGCGGTGAATCTCGGGCATCTCGCGTTGCGCCGTTTCGGCCTGCGCCCGTGCACGCCCAAGGGCGTGATGACCTTGCTCGGCAATACCGACCGGCCGGTGCGCGGTCGCCACGCGGTGGTCGTCGGCGTTTCGAACCATGTCGGGAGGCCGCTGGCGCTGGAACTGCTGATCGCCGGCTGCACCACGACCTGTTGCCACAAGTTCACGCAAGGGCTGGAGCAGTACGTGCGCGAAGGCGACATCGTGATCGCCGCCGTGGGCAAGCCCGGCATCATCAAGGGCGAGTGGATCAAGCCCGGCGCCGTGGTCATCGACGTCGGCATCAACCGCATGGACGATGGCAGGCTGGTAGGCGACGTGGAATTCGATGTCGCCGCACAACGCGCGTCGTGGATCACGCCGGTGCCCGGCGGCGTCGGCCCGATGACGGTGGCCACGCTGATGGAGAACACGCTGGAAGCGGCGAACGCCGCGGACGCGTAAGCATCAATCCTCAATCTTCACCCGCTTGGTCCGGCCGCTCGCGCCGGACCTGATCGAGACGGCGGATTTCGGGCAGCCGAACCAATCGGCCACCAATGCAATCAGTTCCGCGTTGGCCTTGCCGTCCACCGGCGGCGATTTCAATTGCGCGCGCCAGCTTCCGTCCGCCGCGTGTTCCAGCGCGCTCGCGCGGGCATTCGGCTTGACCCGCACTTCGATGATCGTCGGCATGCCCGCATTCTCCGCCAAACCCGCCCGGGGCGCTGCAAGCCGGAGAAGCTCGGCGTATAATCGCGCATTGCATTGACGAGCTGCCCCCATGCGCATCCTCGCCGAGGCCCTGACCTACGACGACGTTTACCTGGTTCCCGCCCATTCGAGTGTCCTGCCGCGCGATGTTGATACCAGCACGCGCCTCACTCGCAATATCCGCCTGAACATCCCCGTGGTGTCCTCCGCGATGGACACCGTCACCGAAGCGCGCCTCGCCATCACCATGGCGCAGACCGGCGGCATCGGCATCATCCACAAGAACATGCCGATCGAACGCCAGGCCGCGGAAGTGCGGCTGGTGAAGAAGTTCGAGGCCGGCGTGATCCGCGATCCGCTCACCGTCGGCCCGCTGACCTCCATCGGCCAGGTCATGCAGATCACGCGCGCCAACAACATCTCCGGCGTACCGGTGGTGGAAGACGGCAAGCTGGTCGGCATCGTCACTTCGCGCGACCTGCGCTTCGAAAAGAAGCCGGACGATCCGGTGAAGAACATCATGACCCGCAAGGACAAGCTGGTCACGGTGAAGGAAGGCGCGGGCGAAGACGAAGTGATCGCGCTGCTGCACAAGCACCGCATCGAAAAGGTGCTGGTGGTCAACGACGCGTTCGAACTGCGGGGCCTGATCACCGTCAAGGACATCCAGAAGGCGCGTGACAACCCGCATTCGGCCAAGGACGACCACGAGCGCCTGCGCGTGGGCGCGGCGGTCGGCACCGGCGGC
>DASSFA010000050.1:0-9710 GCA_035694895.1 Rhodanobacteraceae bacterium
GGAGCGCCACGCGGGTCGGCGGAATCGGGTTGATGTTGTCCAGGGCGAGCGAGCCCGCTTCGGGTCTGCAAATCTCTTCGCGCAGCCTGATCCGTGCGCTCACCGTCGCCGGACTGCTGCTCGCGACCGGCTATTGCCTGCTGGACTGGTTATGGGACGGACGGGATTTCCTGGACAGTGTCCTCGCCGGCATCGCGCTCAGCATGGCGATCCTTCCGGAAGAGATCCCGGTCGTCATCACGGTGTTCCTCGCCATGGGCGCGTGGCGCCTTTCACGGCATCGCGTGCTGACGCGGAGGGTCCCGGCGGTGGAAGCGCTCGGTGCAATCACCATGCTCGCCGTGGACAAGACCGGCACCTTGACCCAGAACCGCATGCAGGTGGCGGCTCTGGCACCGGCCGGCGGGGCGGTCGAAGACATGCGCGCATCGGACCATGCGGTATGGTCGGCTGCGGGGCGTGAACTCCTGGAAGGTGCGCGGCTGGCTGCGCCCCCTGATCCGTTCGATCCGATGGAAAAGGCCGTGCTCGCGCTCGGCGGCCGGCTCGATGAGGCGGACCGCCCACATTCGGACTGGAGCCTGGCGCGGGAATACGCGTTGTCTTCCGAAACGCTGGCGATGACGCGCGCCTATGCTGTCGAGGGCGAGGCGGGTTACCGGCTCGCAGTCAAGGGTGCGCCCGAAACGATCATAGGGTTGTGCCGGCTGCCGGAAGCGGAAAGCGCCGCAGCGCTGAGGGAGGCCGCCGCCCTGGCGGCGCGCGGCCTGCGCGTGCTGGGCGTCGCGCGTGGTGAATGGGAAGGCGCGGAATTGCCGGAAACCCAGCAAGCATTCGCCCTGCGTTTTGCCGGCCTCATCGGATTCGGCGACCCGCCACGCCCGGAAGTGCCAGCCGCGATTGCCGAATGCAGGAGCGCGGGAGTGCGCGTGCTGATGCTCACCGGCGACCATCCCGTTACGGCGCAGGCAATCGCACGGGAAATTGGATTGTCCGAACGCGCCGAGGCGTTGACGGGAACTGAAATTGACGGATTGGACGACGCGTCCTTGCGCGAGCGCCTGAAACGCGTTGATGTCTGCGCGCGTTTGCGTCCCGAACAGAAACTGCGGCTCGTGCGGCTGCTGCAGGAGTCGGGTCAGATCGTGGCGATGACGGGCGATGGCGTGAACGATGCGCCGGCGCTGAAGGCAGCCGACGTGGGCGTGGCGATGGGCGAACGCGGGACCGACGTCGCGCGCGAAGCCGCGGCCCTGGTGCTGCTGGACGACAGCTTCGCGAGCATCGTCCGCGCGATACGCCAGGGCCGCCGCATCTACGACAACATCGGCAAGGCCACCGGCTTCGTGTTTGCGGTGCACGTGCCGGTCATCGCGCTGGCACTGGTTCCGGCACTGCTGCACTGGCCATTGCTGCTGGCCCCGGTACATATCGTGCTGCTCGAACTGCTGATCGATCCGGCCTGCTCGATGGTGTTCGAATCCGAGCCGGAAAGCGCGAACGTGATGCATCGCCCCCCGCGGCCGCGGGAACAGACGCCCTTCGCGCCCGCTCGGCTGATATACGCAATGATCCAGGGCGCCGGTCTCGCCACCCTGTTGCTGGCCGGTTGCGCAGTGCTCCTGAAGCAGGGGGAAGTTGCGTCGCAGGCGCGCGCGATGGTTTACGCCGGACTGCTGGTGGGACTGTTCCAGCTCGCGCTGGCCAGTCGCGGCGGCACCCTCCGAAGCACAAGTGGACGCAATCCGCGGATGAAATGGATGCTGGCCGGCGTGTCGGCGATCCTGATCGTGGTGTTCGCGGTTCCGGCGGTGCGCGGATTGATGGGGCTCGCCCTGCCCGGCCAACCGGCGGTGGTTGCCCTCGCTGCAGTGATTGCAGCCATGGCCATCTGGCTGATCATGCTCCGGTACGGGCTGCGCAGGTTGCCTTCAGGACACCTGCGCGGAGCCGTATCGCACGCGGGGTAATGCCTATCGCACCACCAGTACCGGTGCTTTCGAGTGCGACAGGACTTTCATCACCACCGAACCCAGCACGAAACTCATCAGGGCTCCATGGCCGTGCGAACCCATCGCGACCATGTCGCAACGGATCTTGCTCGCCAGATCAATGATGACCGTCGCGGGATCGCCGATTTCGTGCTTCTCCTCATGGGGCATATCCATCGCACGCAATATCCGCCGCGCAGGAGCGAGGGCGCGCTTCGCATTTTCCTCGTGGAAGCGGGCGATATCCGCCGCCGCAAGATAGCGTGCCACGCGCTCCGGCAGCACGAGATCCACGTGCACGAGGACCAGCGACGCGCTTCGTGCTCCCTTCTGCTCTGCCCAGTGCCGGGCTACATGGCGGACCGCGCGCGAGCTGCTGGGGCTGCCGTCGATCGGCAGGAGGATTTTCATGGATTGATCTCCTTGAACCGAGATGCAAAATGTCGGTCAACGCCTGGTTGCACGATCCGCCGACAGATTGCATCGCGTTGCCGTCCGCGCAGTTGAGCGATATCAACTGAGCCGCACTTCCTCCTGGTGCGGATCATTGGAGCCCGACGGGCCGCACGGAACCGCGGCGCATTCGCACTGCCGGTTGCCTTTTGACTTCCGCAGAACGCCCCACCGCGGCGAGCAGCTTTACCGGAGTTCCCCAGCCTCCGGCGAGGACCACGACCATTCGCGCACTTCGGGCAGGTCCACGCCTTCTTCGCGAATGTAGTGGTCGTGCTCGATCAGCTTGTCGAGCAGCTTCTGCTTGAGGTACGCCGTTTTGGCGGCGAGTCCCGGCACACGCTCCAGCACGTCCATGACCAGGTGGTAGCGATCCATCTCGTTCAGCACGGTCATGTCGAAGGGCGTGGTGATCGTGCCCTCCTCCTTGTAGCCGTGCACATGGAAATTGTCGTGGTTGCGCCGGCGATAGGCCAGGCGATGGATCAGCGCGGGATAGCCGTGGTAGGCAAAGATCACCGGCTTGTCCGTGGTGAACAACTGGTCGAAGTCCTCGTCGTTCAAGCCGTGCGGATGCAGGCTGCGTGATTCGAGTTTCATCAGATCCACCACATTGACGACGCGCACCTTCAGTTCCGGCACGTTCCGACGCAGGATGGAAGCCGCGGCGAGCGTCTCCAGGGTGGGCACGTCGCCCGCGCAAGCCAGCACCACGTCCGGCTCGCCGCCCTCGTCGTTGCTCGCCCATGGCCAGATGCCGATGCCGCGGCTGCAATGGTTGACCGCGGTTTCCATGTCCAGCCATTGCGGCGCCGGATGCTTGCCCGCGATCACGACGTTGACATAGTGACGACTGCGCAGGCAGTGGTCCATCACGGACAACAGGCAGTTCGCATCAGGCGGCAAATACACGCGCACGATCTCCGCCTTCTTGTTGACCACGTGGTCAATGAACCCGGGATCCTGATGCGTGAAGCCGTTGTGGTCCTGCCGCCACACGTGCGAAGCCAGGAGGTAATTGAGCGAGGCGATCCTGCGCCGCCAGGGAATGTGCGCAGTCAGCTTCAGCCACTTTGCGTGCTGGTTGAACATCGAATCCACGATGTGGATGAACGCCTCGTAGCAGTTGAAGACGCCGTGGCGGCCGGTCAGCAGATAGCCTTCCAGCCAGCCCTCGCATTGGTGCTCGCTCAGCATCTCCACCACGCGGCCGTTGCGCGCGAGAAACTCGTCGGTAGGAATGGTGGGCGGTTCCCATTGCCGGTTGGTGATGTCGAAGGCTGCCTCCAACCCGTTGGAAATCGTCTCGTCGGGGCCGAAGATGCGGAAGTTGCGCTGGTCCTGATTGGCGCGGATCACCTCGCGCAGGAAACGACCGAGCACGTGGGTGTCGCCGATGCCCGGCGCGCCCGGCGCGGGCACGTCCACCGCGTGCGTGCGGAAATCCGGCATGCGCAGGTCGCGCAGCAGCAGGCCGCCATTGGCATGCGGATTGGCGCTCATGCGGCGATCGCCGCGCGGCGCGAGCATGCGCAGTTCCTCGCGCAGTCGCCCGCGTTCGTCGAACAATTCCTCCGGGTGATAACTGCGCATCCACGCCTCGAGTTCCGCGAGATGCTGCGGCGGCGTGTTCGCGCTGATCGGCAGCGGCACCTGGTGTGCATGGAAAGTGCCTTCGACGGGTTTGCCGTCCACGCGCTTCGGACCCGTCCAGCCTTTCGGAGAATCCAGCACGATCATCGGCCAGGTCGGACGCTTCGAGGCGCCGCGCCCGCGTGCGTCGCGGCGGATGCGCTGGATGTCGGCGATGACCGCATCGAAGGTCGCAGCCATCGTGCGATGCATGTATTCGGGGTCGCTGCCGCGCACGAAATACGGATTCCAGCCGCAGCCGCGCAGGAACCGCTCCAGCTCTTCGTCCGGAATACGTGCAAGCACCGTCGGATTGGCGATCTTGTAGCCGTTGAGATGCAGGATCGGCAGCACCGTGCCGTCGCTGACCGGGTTCAGGAACTTGTTGGAATGCCACGACGTCGCGAGCGGACCGGTTTCGGCTTCGCCATCGCCGACCACGCAGGCGACGATCAGATCCGGGTAGTCGAACGCCGCGCCGAAAGCGTGACTCAGCGAATAGCCGAGTTCGCCGCCTTCATGGATCGAACCCGGGCACTCGGGGGAAGCGTGGCTGGCGATGCCGCCCGGAAACGAGAACTGCTTGAACAGTTTCTGCAGGCCCGCTTCGTCCTGCGTGACCTCCGGATAGACCTCGCTGTAGGCGCCGTCCAGATACGCATTGGCCACGACCGCCGGCCCGCCGTGACCCGGGCCGGAGATGTAGATCATGTCCAGGTCGTGTTGCCTGATGATCCGGTTGAGGTGTGCATAGATGAAATTCTGCCCCGGCGTGGTGCCCCAGTGTCCGAGCAGCGTGTGCTTGACGTGTTCGAGCGCCAGCGGCTCGCGCAGCAACGGATTCGCGCGCAGGTAAATCTGGCCCACCGAGAGGTAATTCGCCGCGCGCCACCAGGCATTGATGCCCCACAGCATTTGCGGATCGAGCTCGCCTTGGCTCGCAAGCTGGGCGTTCATTCGGTGAATCCTCCTGCGGCGAACGTCATCGGGGCGACAACAGCTTTGCCGGTCCGCTGCTTCGATGCGCGCTCATGCCATTCGCAACACCACTCGCCCGGAGATGCGGCCCGCCTTGAGGTCATCGAAGACGCGGTTGATTTCATCCAGCGCGGCGGTCTGCACGTACGCGCGTACCTTTTGGCGTGCGGCAAATTGCACCGCTTCCGCCAGATCCGCGCGCGTTCCGACGATCGAGCCCCTCACGGTAATGCGCTTGAGCACCACGTCGAAAATCGGCGTTTCGAAATTGCCCGGCGGTAATCCGACCAGGCTGATCGTCCCCTTGCGGCGGACCATCCCGAGCGCTTGACCGAAGGCGGCTGGGGAAACCGCGGTGACCAGCGCGCCATGTGCGCCCCCGCTTGTCTGCTCGATGACCTCCGCCACCGCATCCGGGCGTCGCGCATCAATGGCCGCCTCCGCGCCCAATGCACGCGCAAGCTCGAGCTTGTCTTCCCCGACGTCCAGCGCCACTACGCGCAAACCCATCGCCTGCGCGTATTGCACGGCCATGTGACCCAGTCCGCCGACTCCGGAGATCGCAACCCATTCGCCGGGCCTGGCGTCCGTTTCCTTGAGGCCTTTGTAGGTCGTCACGCCGGCGCACAGCACCGGCGCCATCGAAGCCAGATCGCAATCTTCCGGCAAACGTGCCACGTAAGCGGCGTTGCCGATCGCGTAGTCGGCGAAACAGCCATTCGTGCTGTAGCCGCTGTTGTGCTGGGATTCGCACAGGGTCTCCCAGCCCGTGATGCAATAGGCGCACTGGCCGCATGCATCGTGCAGCCAGGCGATGCCGACGAGGTCGCCGATCATGAGGTCGCGCACACCGGCGCCCAGTGCGGCGACCGTGCCCACGCCTTCATGGCCGGGAATGAATGGCGGAGCCGGTTTTATGGGCCAATCGCCGTTGGCCGCGTGCAGATCGGTATGGCACACGCCCGATGCGAGAATCCGGACCAGCACTTCGCCGGGGCCAGGTTCGGGGACCGGACATTCCATCAGCGCGAGGGGCTGGCCGAACGCCTGCACGACTGCCGCACGCATGGTTTTCGGAACGCTCATGGACCCAGCATGACGCGCCAAGCCATGCGTCATCTGACCTGGATCAAATACCGAAGGATTTGATCTACATCAGGCCTGCCGCATTGGGCAGGCGGACACTTCGCCAACGGAAGAGGTGTCTCGGTATGGCGTCAATCCAGGTACACGGCAACTCGGCCTGCCCGCATTTCGATGGCCTGCTCGAGGCCGCTGGCGCGCTCGAGCCGATCCCGGCCGCAGTGGTGCATCCGTGCGACGAAGCGTCCTTGCGCGGGGCGCTGGAAGCCGCACGCGGCAACCTGATCCGACCGATCCTGGTCGGACCGAAAGAACGTATCCGCCGCGTCGCCGAAGTGGCAGACCTGGACATACAGGATTTCCGGCTTGAAGACACCCCGCACAGCCACGCCTCCGCGGCACGCGCAGTGCAGCTGGTTCGAACTGGTGCTGCTTCCATGCTGCTGAAGGGCGCACTGCACACGGACGAGTTGATGGCCGAGGTGGTGGCTCACGAATGCGGTTTGCGCACCGAAAGGAGAATCAGCCATGTCTTCGCACTGGATGTGCCGAGCTACCCGAAGCTGCTGTTCCTCACCGATGGCGCGATCAACATCGCGCCCGACCTGCTGGACAAACGCGATATCGTGCAGAACGCGATCGATCTGGCTCATGCGGCCGGTATCGCCATGCCCAGGGTCGCGATTCTCTCGGCGGTGGAGATCGTGAACCCGCGCATCGTCTCCACGGTCGAGGCTGCGGCGCTGTGCAAGATGGCAGATCGCGGTCAGATCACGGGCGCTGCACTGGACGGCCCACTGGCCTTCGACAACGCAATCTCCGTCGCTGCGGCCGCGATCAAGGGGGTGCACTCGCGCGTCGCAGGACACGCGGACATCCTGGTCGTGCCGGACCTGATGACCGGCAACATGCTGGCCAAGCAACTGGTCTACATGGCCTCCGCCCAATCCGCGGGTGTGGCGCTGGGCGCACGCGTTCCGATCGCCCTCACCAGTCGCTCGGATGGGGTATTGTCGAGGGTGGTGTCCTGCGCACTCGCACGATTGTTCGTGCGAAGCCGGAACACCGTCCTGTCATGACCCCGGCCATCCTCGCGCTCAACCTCGGCTCCTCCAGCGTCAAGTCCGCGCTGTTCGAAGCGACGACTCTCGCCGTGATCGAGCGCGGTTCGATCACCGGGATCGGCGGTCATCCACGTGCGGAGTTCCGCGACAGCAAAGGCGCGCCGATTGCCGCGCCCGAGTTTCCTCGGGGCCTCGGCCTAGAAGAAGCGGTGGGCTGGCTGCTGGGTCATTTGCGCGAGCGCATGCCAGAAGTCCGGCTTGCGGCAGTGGGCCACCGGGTCGTGCACGGCGGAACCCGCTTCGACAAACCGATCCGCATCACTGCGGACGTGCTGACGGAACTGGATGCGCTCTCGCCGCTGGCGCCGAACCACCAGCCGTTTGCGCTGGCTGCAATCCGCAGCGTCAGCACGCAGCTTCCCGAGGTGCCGCAGATCGCCTGCTTCGATACGGCCTTCCATCGCAGCCAGTCGCGGCTTGCACAATGGTTCGCCCTGCCGCGTGCATTGAGCGAATCCGGCGTGATCCGCTATGGCTTCCACGGCATCTCCTACGAATACATCGCGAGCGTGCTTCCGGACATCGCCGGCGAGGCGGCCAACGGGCGCGTTATCGTGGCGCACCTTGGCCACGGTGCCAGCCTTTGCGCCATGCGCAATCTGCGCAGCGTCGCCACCAGCATGGGCTTTACGCCGCTGGATGGCCTGATGATGGGCACGCGTTGCGGCAGCCTGGATCCGGGTGTGGTGCTGTATCTGCTACGCGAACGCGGAATGAGTCCGGCGCAAGTCGAAGAACTGCTCGGCAAACGATCCGGCCTGCTCGGTGTTTCAGGACTAAGCGATGACGTGCACACGCTTGAGGCGAACGACGATCCGCGCGCCCGCGAAGCGCTCGACATGTTTGCCGATCGCACAGCCGCCGAGATCGCAGCGCACTGCACGGCGCTGGGCGGCCTGGACGCACTCGTGTTCACCGCAGGAATCGGCGAACACTCGGCACGAATGCGCGCCGAAATCTGCAAGCGACTGAACTGGATTGGCGTGACGCTGGACGAGGCCGCGAATTTTCGCCATGCACAAGACGTCAGTGCCACGAATTCATCCGTGAAAATATTTGTAGTTCCCACTGACGAGGAAGCAGTGATTGCCCGGGCGGCGCGGCGGCTTGTGTCGCCATAGAACTGCCCATGGCAGATCGAAAGAAGCACTGAGACTCCACGCTGCGCTACTCCGCCGACGCCGATACGCGAGATCTCACGCCCGGACAGATCATGCACACGTCAAGGGCGTGGTACACGGGTTTGCGAATCCTTCCGGCAGTACCGCCCACGCCCTGTCTCCGGATATCGGAGCCAAATATTTCTAGGAGGCCGCTGCAGTGGTGAACGCAGGCGGCCCGCCAGACAAGGCCGCGTTGCTCTCCGTCATGACGCGGTACGGGCTCGTCCCATCCGTCCCGAACAGCACCTGACAAATCGTTTTTGACCGCGTTCCGGCGCCCCCAAATTCGGGCATTGGAACTCCCAGTCGAGCGTCGGAATCGTCCCGGCCGGCGACAGCTCACCGCAGCAGCACCGCCACGGCCGGATCGAGGCTTGCCATGAACGCCTCCACCTGCGTGGTGTAATCGGAAGGTTCGCCGAGCTGTTCGTTGATTTCCTCGTGGCTGAGGTCTTCCGGCAGCACGCGCGCCTGCGTGCCGAAGCTGCGCGCCTTGTGCACGAACGCCTGTGCCTGCGGGCAGGACTCCTGGCGACGCGAGGAACACACGCCCAGGAACGGCGCGATCTTCGAATGCAGTTGCACGATCGGTGAAGCCGAATCCCAGAATGAGGGATCCTTGCCGAAAGCCTGGTCGTAAAGCGGGAAGTGCTTGCCGCGCATGATCGTCGCGACATTGAAGGCGGCGCTGTCCAGTGCGACGGTGCCGAGCCACGGCTGCGCACCGAGCGAGGTCGCCATCGAAGGGTCGGCGCTGATCAGCGAGACGAGGTGCGCGCCGGCCGAGTGGCCCATCAGGACGAACTTGTGCGGATCGCCGCCCCACTCCGCCGCGTGTTGCTGCGCGAAGACAAGCGCCTGCGCCACGCTGCGCGCCTGCTGCACGGGATTGGCCTGCGGCAGCATCGGGTAATCCACCGAGACCAGCACGAAGCCGCGAGGCACCCAGCGCGAAAGCTTGTTCTGCACCACGTTGCTCATGGCCTTGTCGCCATGCCGCCAGCCGCCACCGTGCACCATCAGGATCACCGGTGCATCGTGCGCCTCCGCGGGCATGTAGACGTCGAGGCGCTGCTGCGGATCGCTGCCGTACGCGATGTCGCGCTGCACGCGCACGTTCGGCGGCAGGGTGATGTCATGGCTGTAGCGCTGCGACATACCGGCGCGGCGCTGCATCAGGCGGTCACGCAAGGCGCCGGCCTGCGCGGCGCCGAACCCCAGCAGCGCGACAGCCAGGCTCAAAACGATCATCGTCCGCGTGCGATTCATGGGAAGCTCCGCTCGTC
>DASSFA010000051.1:0-3769 GCA_035694895.1 Rhodanobacteraceae bacterium
GCCCGCCATCGAAAAGTAGATGGCGCAAATCGTTGTGTGGGCGCCGCGGATGTCGGCGATGGCGGACAGTGTCCGCCCTACGTGAGCGTGATGCCTTTCTCTTTCCGCTCCGCAATGCGCTTTTCCAGATAGTGGATGTTCTGGCCGCCCTGCTGGAAACCGCCATCCGCCATGATCCGTTGCTGCAGCGGAATATTGGTCTTGACGCCGTCGATCACCATTTCCGAGAGCGCGATGCGCATGCGCGCGATCGCGGTCTCGCGGTCGCGGCCGTGCACGATCAGCTTGCCGATCATGGAATCGTAGTTGGGCGGGATCTTGTAGCCATCGTAGAGGTGCGTGTCGATGCGCACGCCCGGGCCGCCCGCGCCTTCGAAGCGCTTCACCGTGCCCGGCGAAGGCATGAAGTTGTCGGGGTCTTCCGCATTGATGCGGCACTCGATGGCGTGCCCGTTGATCTTGATGTCCTCCTGCCGGATCGAGAGCTTTTCGCCGCCCGCGATCAGCAGCTGCTCGCGCACGAGGTCCACGCCGGTGATCAGTTCCGTCACCGGATGCTCGACCTGGATGCGCGTGTTCATCTCGATGAAGTAGAAGCGGCCGTTCTCGAACAGGAACTCGAACGTGCCGGCGCCGCGATAACCGATGCGGACGCAGGCTTCCACGCACACCTTTCCGATCTCGGCGCGCTGCTGCGGCGTGATGCCGGGCGCGGGTGCTTCCTCCACCACTTTCTGATGGCGGCGCTGCATCGAACAGTCGCGCTCGCCCAGGTGGATCGCATTGCCCTGGCCGTCGGCCAGCACCTGGATTTCCACGTGGCGCGGGTTCTCCAGGAACTTCTCCATGTACACCTGCGGATTGCCGAACGCCGCGCGCGCTTCCGCGCGGGTGGTGGCGATCGCATTGCCCAGGTGCGCCTCGGTGTGCACCACGCGCATGCCGCGACCGCCGCCGCCGCCGGCGGCCTTGATGATCACGGGATAGCCGATCTCCCGCGCGATCCGCATGTTCTCGTTGACGTCGTCGCCGAGCGGGCCACCGGAGCCGGGTACGCATGGAACGCCCGCGGCCTTCATCGCCTTGATCGCCTCGACCTTGTCGCCCATCAGCCGGATGACATTGGCGGTCGGACCGACGAACACGAATCCGGATTGCTCCACCTGCTCGGCGAAATCGGCGTTCTCGGAAAGGAAGCCGTAGCCGGGATGGATCGCGGAGGCATCGGTGACTTCCGCGGCGGCGATGATGGCCGGGATGTTGAGGTAGCTCTGGGCGGCGGGTGCGGGGCCGATGCAGACCGCTTCATCGGCCATGCCGACGTGCTTGAGATTGCGGTCCACGGTGGAGTGCACCGCGACCGTGCGGATGCCCAGCGTGTGGCAGGCGCGCAGCACGCGCAATGCGATCTCGCCGCGGTTGGCGATCAATACCTTATCGAGCATGGGTGCGATGTCGCGAGAGTCGAAGGGGAGGGTTTCGGCGAAGAAGGAAATCGGAAATCGGAAATCGGAAGGGCCGCACTGCGTCGCTTGTCCGATTTCCCATTGAGCCCACGAGAGTGGGCGACCGATTTCCCATTTCCGGCTTCATCCGATTACAAACAGCGGCTGGTCGAACTCGACCGGCTGGCCGTTCTCGGCCACGATCGCCAGCACGGTGCCGGAGACATCGGCTTCGAGCTGGTTGAACATCTTCATCGCCTCGATGATGCCGAGCGGGTCGCCGGCCTTGACCTGCGTACCCACCGCCACGAACGGCGGCGCGCCCGGCGAAGCGGAGGCGTAAAAGGTGCCGACCATCGGCGCGCGCACGATGTGGCCGGCGGGCAGGCCGCGCTCGGCGGCGGGAACGGATTCCACGCTCGCGGCCGGTGCGGAAGCGGCCGGCGCGCTTGCGACGGTCGCCGGCGCGGAGGGCGTCTGCTGCACGAGCACGGTGGGCTGGGTGGCGCTCGCCACCGGGTGGCGCGACAGGCGCACCACTTCCTCGCCCTCGTGGATCTCGAGTTCGGAAAGATTGGATTGCTCCAGCAGATCGATCAGCTTCTTGATCTTGCGCAGGTCCATGTCGGTTCCTTGATTGAATGCGTGGCGCGCGGTCCCGGTCAGTGGCTGACCGGATTGGGCGATTTCGGCCGCAGCCGCGACATCGCCGCCTCAAGCGCGAGGTGATAGCTCTCCGCGCCGAAGCCGGCGATCACCCCGACCGCGAGGTCGGAGAGATACGAGTGCCGGCGGAACATCTCGCGCGCGTAGAGGTTGGACAGATGCACTTCGATGAACGGGATCGCCACCGCCGCCAGCGCATCGCGCAGCGACACCGAGGTGTGGGTCAGGCCGGCAGGATTGATCAGGATGAACGCGGTGCCGTCGTTGCGCGCCTGGTGGATGCGGCCGATCAGTTCGTGCTCGGCGTTCGACTGGAAGCTGTGTAGCGTATGGCCGGCCGTTTGCGCGCGCGCGCCGAGTTGCGCGTCGATCTGCGCCAGCGTGGTGCGACCATAAATGCCCGGCTCGCGTTCGCCGAGCAGGTTCAGGTTGGGACCGTGCAGGACCAGCAGGTTGGCCACGTGCGGCTCGGCTCAAGGCGTCGGGGTCGCGAAGTGTGACGCGAGAGCCTCCCAGTTGTCCAGACGTTTAGCGCAAGATCGCCGCAAATCGCGGATGTTCGGGGCCTCAGCTCTTTCCGCCCAGCCAATCGTCCAGCTCGGCCGCGTCGAACGGCCCCAGCTTGGTGCGCTCGATACGCCCGTCCGGGCCGATCAGCACGCTGTAGGGAAGCGCGCCGACGGTGTCGCCGAAGCGCAGGGTCGGCTCGGGGTCGGCATCGATGCCGATCAGGATCGGGTAATCCACTGCGGTCTGCTTGAGAAATTCGCGGACCGCCTGTGGCTGATCCAGCGCCACTCCGATCACCTGCACGCCCTCGTAGCGGGTCTGCGCGGCCGACAATTCCGGCATTTCCTTGCGGCAGGGCGCGCACCAGGTCGCCCAGAAATTCAGCAGCACCCGCTTGCCGCGCCATTGCGAAAGTTGCTGCGTCTTGCCGTCGAGGTCAGGCAAGGCCAGGTCGTCGGCGCGATCGCCGATTTTCAGTACGGAAGTCTTCGAACCCGGCGACGTCAATGCGATGGGCGGCGCGGGCGGCCTCTGCAAGCTGCGCTGCAACCACCAGCCCCCGGCGGCCGCGGCGCCGGCCAGCACGAGGATGATCAATGTCGCGCGGCGGTCGATCATCGTGCGGCTTCCATCAGGGCGTGTTGCAGCATTCCCGCGGTCAACACCGTCGGCAGTTTGCGGCCGGGGCTTCCGTCGCGCGGGAACAGCACGTAGAGCGGCACGCCGGGTGAGTGGTACTGCGCGAGGAACGCGCTGATCGCGGGATCCTCGTGGGTCCAGTCGCCCTGCATGTACACCGTGCCGGTGCGGCGCAAAAGTTGATGGAACGCGTCGGTATCCAGCACCGTGTATTCATTCGCTTTGCAGGTGACGCACCAGTCCGCGCCCATGTTCACGAATACCGGCACGTGTGCGGCGCGCAGTTGCGCGAGCCGCGCGGGATCGTAAGGAACCGCGGCGGTCTCGGGAGCGGTCGCGGCACCGGGCTCGGGCAGGCGCGCGACCAGCACGAGCGGGATGATCGCCAGCAGCAACGGCGCGAGCGCCAGGACCCGCAACGCCGGATGCCGCTGCCCGGAACGGCTCCGCTCGATCCACCACGAGGTCATGGCGATCAGAACCATCGAGACCAGAACCAGACCGGCCGC
>DASSFA010000052.1:0-2590 GCA_035694895.1 Rhodanobacteraceae bacterium
TCTGCGTAGAACGGCGTGCGATCGAGCATGACGGCGGCCGACTCTCCCGGCGCGAGCACGTCCACACTGCGTCCTTCGCGCAGGATCGCGGCAATCCTGCAGCCACCCGCTTCCAGCGCTTCGTAGCCAAGGAACGTTGTAGGCGCCAGCTTGCTCGCGACCTCGGCGGGGATCTGCAACCTGCTTTCGAACTGGCTGGCCGAACGCGCGCGTTCGCGCTGTTCGTTCATGGCACGCTCGAAGCCGTCCATGTCCAGCGCAAGCCCGCGCTCGCGCGCGATGTCGGCGGTGAGGTCAACCGGGAACCCGTAGGTGTCGTAGAGCTTGAACGCATCCTCGCCGGCGATGATCTTGTTGCAGGCGCGCGAAGCGACATCATCGAAGATGCGCATGCCCTGCTCCAGCGTTTCGCCGAAGCGCTGTTCTTCCGCGCGCAATGCTTCTTCCACGAACTTCTGCTTCTTCGCCAGTTCCGGATAGGCCTCGCCCATCTCGGCGACGAGCGGAGCGACCATCTTCCAGAAGAACTCGCCACGCACGCCCAGCATGTAGCCGTGCCGCAGCGCGCGCCGGACGATCCGGCGCAGCACGTAGCCGCGACCCTCGTTGGAAGGCAGCACGCCGTCCACGATCAGGAACGAGCAGGCGCGGATGTGATCGGCGATCACGCGCAGCGACTTGTTCTCGCGATCCGGGCAGCCCGTCAGCTTCTGCGCAGCGGCGATCAGGCGCTGGAACAGGTCGATCTCGTAATTGGAATGCACGTGCTGCAGCACCGCGGCCAGGCGCTCCAGGCCCATGCCGGTATCCACGCATGGCGCGGGCAATGGCGAAAGCGTGCCGTCGGCCGCACGGTCGAACTGCATGAACACCAGGTTCCATATCTCGATGTAGCGGTCGCCGTCTTCATCCGGCGAACCGGGCGGACCGCCGGGCACGTTGGTGCCGTGGTCGTAGAAGATCTCGGTGCAGGGTCCGCATGGGCCGGTATCGGCCATCTGCCAGAAATTATCGGAGGCGAACGGCGCCCCCTTGTTGTCGCCGATGCGCACGATGCGTTCGGGCGGCACGCCGATCACGTCCTTCCAGATCGCGTGGGACTCGTCGTCGGTGTGGTAGACCGTGACCCACAAGCGATCCGGCGGCAGCTTGAAAATCAGCGTCAGCAATTCCCATGCCCAGACGATCGCGTCCTTCTTGAAGTAATCGCCGAACGACCAGTTGCCGAGCATTTCGAAGAAGGTGTGGTGCCGCGCGGTGTAGCCGACCGAATCCAGGTCGTTGTGCTTGCCGCCGGCGCGCAGGCAGCGCTGCACGTCGGCCGCGCGCACGTACGGCAGCTTCTCGCTGCCGAGGAACACGTTCTTGAACTGCACCATTCCCGAGTTGGTGAACAGCAGCGTCGGATCGTTGGCCGGCACCAGCGTGGCCGAAGGCACGATGGTGTGGCCGCGTTCGCGGAAGAACTCGAGGAAGGTCGAGCGGATTTCGGCGGTCTTCATGGGACGAAAGCGCGGATACGAACCGCGCAAGATACCAGAGATTTTTACCTGCCCAGAAGGTGAAATCGGGCTGAGCGGATTGAAAAGCGTCGCGAGCGAAGCTGCCATCCGTGGCAGAAATGCTCCGTGGCTGCGCGTCGCCGGAGCGCAGGAACCGGAGTGTACACGTCAGTACATGAGGATTCCTTGGCCCCAAAACGGTACATCCATGTACCGGGCCTGATCCGAGCACCGCCGGCGCGCGGCATGCCGAGCGCAGCAGCTTTTCAACCGCTCACTCGACTTCGGCGTGGGTGGCCGCCTTCACCGTCGCCGCAGCGAATCCCCGCCGCAGCAGGAACTGCGCACGCTTGCTCCGCTCGGCGTGATCGGTTGCAGGCTTGCCTCCGTATTTCTTGCGCAATTGCGCCTGTGCGAGTTCGTTCCAGTCCGTCTCGGCGGAAGCGATCAGCGCGTCAATGGCGGCCTGGTTCAACCCGTGCGAACGCAATTCGGCGCGAATGCGCGCGGGCCCGTAGCCGTGTGCGATACGCGCGCGCATCAGCATTTCGCCGAAGCGCTCGTCATCCTGGTAGTTCCGTTCGCCAAGGCGCCTGATCGCCTCGGCCGCTTCCGCTTCGTCGTAACCACCCTGCTCCAGCCGCGCCCGCAGCTCGCGTTGCGAATGCTCACGCCGCGCGAGCATGGATAGCCCGCGCTCGTACGCGGTGCGATTCTCCCTGGCCGATTTCTCCCTTGCGGAAAAATCGGCGGGGGAATCAGGCTTCCACTTCCTCGGCATCTTCGGTCACGGCCACGCCGCCGCCCTTGCCCGCAACCAGCAGCTTGGCGCGCAACGCCGCATCCAGTTCCTTGGCCGCGCTCGGGTTGTCCTTGAGGTACTGGCGGGCGTTCTCCTTGCCCTGCCCGATGCGTTCGCCGCCGTAGCTGTACCAGGCACCGGATTTCTCGACCAGGTTGTTGGCCACGCCAAGTTCGATCAGCTCGCCTTCGTAGGAAGTGCCTTCGCCGTAGAGGATCTCGAACTCGGCCTGCCGGAACGGCGGCGCGACCTTGTTCTTGACGACCTTGACGCGCGTCTCCGAACC
>DASSFA010000053.1:0-5128 GCA_035694895.1 Rhodanobacteraceae bacterium
AAGGAGCGCTCTCCAACAGCGCCGGTGCGGTGCTGGATCCGTGCATGGCCATCCGCCGGCGCGTGCGGATCGCGCCGGGACGCACCGTCCGCGTTGACCTGGTGACCGGCGTGGCGTCCACGCGCGATGCCGCGCGTGCGCTGGCCGGCAAGTATCGCGAGAAGCACCTGCACGAGCGGGTTTTCGAGCTGGCCTGGACGCACGAGCAAGTCGTGATGCAGCAGTTGAACGTCGGTGCGCGCGACGCGCAGTTGTACGAGCGCATCGCCGCGCGCCTGCTGTACCCGGGCGACGTGCCGCGCGGCGGCGCGCCGATCGGCTTGCCCACGCAATCGGCGCTGTGGAAGCACGGCATTTCCGGCGACCTTCCGATCGTGCTGGTGCGCATCGCCAATTCCTCGCAGCTCGACCTCGTGCGGCAACTGATCAAGGCGCACGGCTGGTGGCAGTCGCGCGGCCTGCAGGCGGACCTGCTGATCTGGAACGAGGAGCTGTCCGGCTACCGGCAGGAATTGCAGGACCATATCCTTTATCTCATCAATTCGAGCCTCGAGGCACGCAACGGCGACGGTCCCGGGCGCATGTACGCCTGGCGCGTCGAGCACCTTTCCTCCGAGGATCGTGCGCTGATGCTGGCCGTGGCGCGTTGCGTGTTCAGCGGCAACGAAGGCCGCCTGCGCGACCAGGTGGACCGTGCAGCCGCCGAAGCCGAACGCGCCGCGACACCGGCACTCCTGCCACTGCGCAAACCGCACGTCGGCTCGACGGTGCTGCAGCCGCCTGGCAGCCTGCTCGGTTTCAACGGCCTGGGCGGGCATTCGGCAGACGGGCGCGAATACCTGATCTGGCTGCCGGAAGGCACGACCACGCCTGCGCCTTGGTGCAACGTGCTGGCCAGCGAGCACTTCGGCAGCGTTGTCTCGGAATCCGGCTCCGCCTACAGCTTCGCGGAAAACGCGCATGAATTCCGCTTGACGCCCTGGCGCAACGATCCGCTCACGGATGCCACCGGCGAAGCGTTCTGGCTGCGCGACGAGGAAACCGGCGAGTTCTGGTCCCCGGCTCCGCTGCCCACGCGCAGCCCCGATCCGTATCTCACCGCGCACGGCTTCGGCTACACGCGTTACGAGCACGCGCACTCGGACATCGCGAGCGAGCTGACGGTTTTCGTGGCCTCCGCGGCGCCGCTGAAGCTGGGCCTGCTGAAGCTGCGCAACGCCGGCCCGCGCGCGCGGCGCATTTCCGGCACCGGCTACGTGGAATGGGTGCTGGGCGAACAGCGCGCGCGCAGTGCGCCGCAGGTATCCACGCGCGTGGATCCGCTCTCCGGCGCGCTGCTGGCCGGCAATTTCTACGACGACGTGTTCTCGCGCCGCATCGCCTTCCACGCGCTGTGCGCGCAGCCGCTGCAGCGCGGCGCGGACCGGCGGGCCT
This sequence comes from Rhodanobacteraceae bacterium, assembly GCA_035694895.1. Taxonomy (GTDB): domain Bacteria; phylum Pseudomonadota; class Gammaproteobacteria; order Xanthomonadales; family Rhodanobacteraceae; genus 66-474. Next base: position 1,435 of record DASSFA010000053.1, read on the forward strand.
TCGTCGGACGCAATCGCAACCTGTCCGAACCTCTCGGGATGCGCACGCAGCAACTCGACGGCGGCATCGGCGCGGGCCTGGATCCGTGCGCGGTGCAGCGCGCCGAATTCGACCTGCAACCGAACGAGGAAATCGAGGTCGTGTTCGTGCTCGGCGCCTGCGACGAGATCGACGAGGTGCGTGCACTGGTCCGCCGCTTCGGTCATCCGCAGGCTGCACGCGGGGAATTGCAGCGCGTGCGCGAGCACTGGCGCTCGCAACTGGAGCAGCTCGCGGTGCGTACGCCGGAACCGGAGGTCGACCTGCTCGCCAACGGCTGGCTGGTTTATCAGGCCATGGCCGCGCGGCTGTTCGCGCGCAGCGGTTATTACCAGTCCGGCGGCGCCTGGGGGTTCCGCGACCAGTTGCAGGACGCGATGGCGTTGCTGCACGCGCGCGCCGACCTTGCGCGCGCGCAACTGCTGCGCTGCGCGGGGCGGCAGTTCAGCGAGGGCGACGTCCAGCACTGGTGGCATCCGCCTTCAGGACGCGGCGTGCGCACGCGAATCAGCGACGACTACCTGTGGCTGCCGCGCGCGACCGCGAAGTACGTGGAGACCACCGGCGATGCATCGGTGCTGGAGGAAGTCGCGCCGTTCATCGAAGGCCGACCGCTGACCGAGGACGAGGAATCCTGTTACGACGTCGCGCAGGTGTCGCTCGAGTCGGCCAGCCTGTACGAACATTGCGTGCGCGCGATCGAACACGGCCTGCGCTTCGGCGCGCACGGCCTGCCGCTGATCGGCAGCGGCGACTGGAACGACGGCATGAATCGGGTCGGGCACCTCGGCCGCGGCGAGAGTGTGTGGCTGGCGTTCTTCCTGCACGACGTGCTGGCGCGGTTCATTCCGCTTGCGGAAGCGCGCGACGATCGCGAACGCGCACACCGCTGGCGCGACACCGCGGAAAAACTCGCGCACGCGATCGAGCAGCACGGCTGGGATGGTGCGTGGTACCGGCGCGCGTATTTCGACGATGGCACGCCGCTGGGCTCGAAATCCAACGACGAATGCCGGATCGACTCGCTGCCGCAAAGCTGGGCGGTGCTGTCCGGCGCGGCCGACCAAGTGCGCGCGACGCGCGGACTGGACGCCGCATTGCGCATGCTGGTGCGCGACGAGCTCGGGCTGGTCCAGTTGTTCGATCCGCCGTTCGACGCGTCGGCGCTGGATCCCGGTTACATCAAGGGCTACGTGCCGGGGGTGCGCGAGAACGGCGGCCAGTACACGCACGCCGCAGTGTGGCTGGCGATGGCGCTCGCGCAGCAGGGCCGGGTGGACGAAGCCTGGCGGATCGCGCGCCTGCTCAATCCGTTGAACCACGCGCGCACGCCCGAGCAGGTCGCGCGCTACAGGGTGGAACCGTACGTGCTCGCCGCGGACGTCTACATGGCGGCGGGCCACGGCGGGCGCGGCGGCTGGACCTGGTACACCGGTTCGGCAGGATGGATGTACCGCCTGCTCGTCGAATCGCTGCTCGGCCTGCAGCGGCGCGGCGACAGATTGGCCTTCGCACCGTGCGTGCCGGAAGACTGGCGAAGCTGGGAACTTGAATATCGCTTCGGGGAAACGCGCTATCGGATCATGTTCGAGCGCGTCGCCGCGGGCAGCGTGGTCGCGCAGGTCTCGCTGGACGAAACCCCGCTCGACGACGGCGTGGTGCCGTTGCGTGATGACGGACGCGAGCACCTGATCGAAGTGCGCGTGGGCCGGCTCGCCGCGACCACCGCGCATCTGCTCGAAAAGGGATCGGGCGCATTTTCCTCGCTGCGGACCGGCTGGTGCGCGAGCATGGACACCGGAGGCGAATCCGGACCGTTTTCCGAAGGCCGTCAATGAATGCCGGCACGGAGACACAGCCCATGAGCAAACGCGATACCGAGCAGGAAACCGAAGCCGGTGCGCGCGCCAGCCCCGGTTCGGTGGCGAGTGAACGCCAGGCGGCGCTGCGCGGCATCCGCACGCGCGCCGCGCTGTCGCAAGCGCCCATGCCTGCAAGCGGCAAGCAGCACATCCACCGAGCCAGCGATACCGATGAAGCGGTGCTGGACGACTTGCAGAAGAAGGCATTCCACTTCTTCGAGGTGCACGTCGACCCCGACACCGGGCTGGTGCTGGACTCCACCCAGCCGGATTCGCCATGCAGCATCGCCGCGGTCGGGTTCGCGCTGTCGAGTTATCCGGTGGCGATCGAGCGCGGCTGGATGCCGCGCGAACTCGGCTTGTCGCACGCGCTGCTGGCCGCGCGTTTCTTCCACGAGGCCGACCAGAGCGGCGCGCCCGACGGCATCGGCTACAAGGGCTTCTTCTATCATTTCCTGCATGCCGACAACGGCAGGCGCGCGTGGGAGAGCGAACTCTCGACCATCGATACCGCGCTGCTGATCGCCGGCCTGCTGCTTGCGGCGCGCTACTTCAATCGCGAAACTCCAGGAGAACGCGAACTGCGCAAGCGTGTGGAGGCGATCTATGCGCGCGTGGACTGGCGCTGGGCGCAGGACGGCGAGCCTTCGATCACGATGGGCTGGAAACCGGAGTCCGGATTCCTGCCGTGGCGCTGGCTCGGTTACAACGAGGCTCTGTTGCTGTACGTGCTGGCGCTGGCCGCACCGCAATTCAATGTGCAGCGCGATGCCTACGATGCATGGACGTCCACCTTCCGCTGGCGGCGCATCTACGGGCGCGACGTGTTGTACGGCGGCCCGCTGTTCATCCACCAGTTCTCGCACATATGGCTGGACTTGCGCGGCATCCGCGACGACTTCATGCGCGCGAAGGACAGCGACTATTTCCGGAACAGCCGCGAGTCCACGTACATCCAGCGCGAATACGCCGCTCGCAATCCGCACGAGTTTCCAGGTTACGAGAAGGACTGCTGGGGCTTCACCGCCAGCGACGGACCGGGCGAGGGCAAGGAGGTCACGATCACCGATGCGCGGGGGCACAGACACCGGCGCACCTTCTACGGTTACCTCGCGCGCGGCGCTCCGTTCGGCCCGGACGACGGCACGATCTCGCCGTGGGCGGCGATCGCATCCCTGCCGTTCGCGCCGGACACCGTGCTGCAAGCGGTTCGGCGTCTGGAAGACAGGATCGGGCACAGCCCGAAGGGCTTCGGCTTCCACGCCTCGTTCAATCCCGGCTTCCCCGACGGCGCGGCGGGCGGCGGCTGGATTTCGCCGTGGCACTACGCGCTCAACCAGGGGCCGATCGTGCTGATGATCGAAAACCATCGCACCGGCCTGATCTGGAACCTGATGCACGAATGCAGCGCGATCCGCACCGGCCTGCAGCGCGCGGGGTTCGAGGGAGGCTGGCTGGAACAGAACACGTAAATGAGCTCTCGTAGGAGCGCACCTGTGCGCGACAAAGCTCTCGTGGGAGCCTGCGTGCAGGCGAACTCCAAAGCCCCTCTCCCTCCGGGAGAGGGGTTTGGGGTGAGGGTTCGGATCTTCGCGAACGTCGTGGCAAGAACGAACCCTCACCCGGCGCTCCGTGCCACCATGGAGCTCTTGGCCATGGACGGCAGCTTTCCCCGAAGGGAGAGGGAAAGAGCCGGCGTATTCCACTCTCACCAACAAGGAGTCCCACATGCCCGCACGGACCGATCCCTTCCTCAAAGGCCAGAGCGCGCTGGTCACCGGCGCCAACTCCGG
>DASSFA010000054.1:0-2271 GCA_035694895.1 Rhodanobacteraceae bacterium
CCGCGCAGATCCGGGTGACGCCGATGCGATCGCCACCGCATTGCGCGAGGCGCGCGAGGAGATCGGCCTCGATCCGAACGATGCGCAGCCGCTGGGTTTCCTCGATTGCCTGGAAACCGTCAGCGGCTATTGCGTCACGCCAGTGGTGGCGCGCATTGCGCCGGCGGCCCATCTCTCGCCGCAATCGGCTGAAGTGGAATCGGTGTTCGAAAAGTCGCTCGCGTTCATGCTCGATCCGCGCAACCTGCGCGAGCGCGATTTTGTTTCCCGCGGACGGAGCCGGCGCGTCTACGAGTATGCGGGTACCGATCCGTTGATCTGGGGCGCCACCGCGCTCATGCTGGTGAACCTGATGCGCAGGATGGGTTTGATGCCATGAGCGACCTGCTGATCGAGGCACGCACACTGGCCGCGCTGCCGGCTTCCGAAGTGCTGATCGTGGATTGCCGTTTCGAATTGTCCGATCCGGGCAAGGGCGAGCGCGAGTTCCTCGAGGCGCACGTTCCCGGTGCGGTGTATGCCAGCCTGGACCGGGATCTCTCCGATCTCTCCAAGCCGAAGCTCGGTCGCCACCCGCTTCCGGATGAGCAGGCGTTCTCGCGAACGCTGTCGCGCTGGGGCTGGGGCCCGCGTCAACGCGTAGTCGTCTATGACGACGCGGGCGGTGCGCTTGCGGCGGCGCGATTGTGGTGGATGCTGCGCATCTGCAGCATCGCCGCGAGCGTACTGGATGGCGGCTGGCGTGCGTGGCGCGAAGCCGGCCTGCCTGTCGAGCAGGGCGAGGCGCGCAGGCGCCAGCCCACCCAGGTTGACGTGCATTTCGATCCGGCCCAGGTGGTGTATTACGAGGAACTCGAACGGCTGCGCACCGACGGCTCCATGCTGCTGCTGGATGCCCGCGGCGCGGCACGCTATCGCGGCGAGGTCGAGCCGATCGATCCGGTGGCGGGCCACGTGCCGGGCGCGTTGAATCGCCCGTTCGGCGACAACCTCGACGCAAACGGCCGCTTCAAGTCACCCGCGCGATTGCGCGAGGAATTCGCGGCAGTGGCGGGCGATCGTGGTCCGACCGAAGTGGTCCACATGTGCGGCTCCGGCGTGACCGCCGCGCACAACCTGCTGGCGATGGAAGTGGCCGGCCTGCACGGTTCACGGCTGTTCGCGCCGTCGTGGAGCGGGTGGGTTTCTGATCCGCAACGAGCGGTTGCGACTGGTGGGTAAATGGCCGTCATTCCGGACGCGGCGAAGCCGCGTCCGGGCAAATTCGTCTGGAAAGAATTTGGACAACCGAAGGTTGGCCCGAAGGGCAAAGTCCATGGATGGACTTGCAATCTGCTCTTCACTTTTGAGGAAAAGCGGATTCCGGGTTCTGCGCATCGCTGCGCGACGCGCAGCCGGGAATGACGCCTATTGTTTTTTGGCTTTCAACTTTTCCACCATCCCGCGAAGCGTGCTCTGCGCTTCCGGCGCGAACCAGGTATCCAGAAGTGCATCCACCGACCGCGAGTCAGAATCGTCGAACAGCGTGGTCAGGTCCGCGCGCGCCAATGCACGCGTGGACAGCATGGCCTGGCGTGGCAGCTTCAACACGTCGCCGAGCCAGCCCACTGCGCGCGCAGTGACGAAATCCACGTCCGCCAGTTCATCCACGAAGCCGACCGCCAGCGCGGCCTCGGCTTCCAGCATCGTTCCCTGCACCAAAAGCCGTTCGGCGCGATAGGTGCCGATCAGGCGCCGCAGGCCGGCCTGGATGCTATCGGGCACGGTCAGCCCGACCTGCACCTCGTTCAGGCCGATTCGGTACGCGCCGCGCGCCATCACGCGGTAGTCGCAGAACAGCGCCAGTACCGCGCCGCCTGCAGGCGAGTGGCCGGTGATCGCCGCGGCGATCGGGATCGGCGCGCGCGCCAGCGCGCCGCACAGCCCGAAAAATTCGCTCCAGAACGCACCCATGCCGGTGTGGTCCAGCGTCAGCAGCGTCGGCACGTCCAGCCCCGCGGAGAAGATCCCGGAGCTGCCGGAGATGACCAGCGCCTGCACGCCCTCGCGCGGCGCGGCTTCCACCGCTGCGCGCAACACGTGCACCAGTTCCGGATTCAGCGCGTTGACCGGCGGACGCGTCAGGCGCAGCTCGCGGATGCCGTTGTCGTGTTCGATTTTTTCGAGCATGAGAGGATCTCGGTCGTCGGTCGTTGGGTGCCGGTGTCGAAAGAGCTGGGGTGCGGAATTCCAGCAACCCGCAACCGACTTATTCGTCCTTCGGCAACCATG
>DASSFA010000055.1:0-8496 GCA_035694895.1 Rhodanobacteraceae bacterium
GCATTCACGTTGATGGCCGAAGCGGTGCCGGCCGCGCATCGCGGCTGGCTGCTCGTGGCACTCGGAGGGGTCGGCACCTCGGCCGGTTACCTCGCCGCAGCCGGGGCGGCGTCGCTGGTCGAACCCACCTTCAGCTGGCGCGCACTGTGGCTGCTGAATCTGCCGACCGGCGCGCTGATCGTGTTCCTCAACCGCTATATTCCGGAATCGCCGCGCTTCCTCTCCAATGTCGGCCTGCATGCGCAGGCGCGCGCGGTGCTGGCACGATTTTCCGGCGATGCCAAGGTTGCGCCGGTCGACGACGAAGCCGATCCGCTACTGCTGGACGAACCCCGCGCGGTGACCGGAATGCGGCAGTTGTTGCGCGGTCGCCACGCGCGCATTTCGCTCGGCCTGATCGTGTGCGGCCTCAGCTGGGGACTGGCGAATTTCGGTTTCCTGATGTGGCTGCCGGGCAACCTGCTTCGCTTGGGCGTGGATGCGCACGGCGCCAGCACGCTGCTCGCGCAATCGGCGCTGCTGGCGCTGCCCGGCATTGCGCTGGTGGTATGGCTGTACCAGCGTTGGAGCAGCATCAAGTGCCTGGTGCTGTTCATCGCGCTGACCGCGCTGGCTCTGCTGGCGTTCTGCGCGATCGCGTTGCTCGACCTGCGGTTGGCCTCTGCCACGATCGCCGCGACCGTGCTGCTGCTGATCGCGATCAGCGGCGTGATCGCCACGCTGATCCCGTACGCGGCGGAAATCTACCCAGTGCACCTGCGCGGCACCGGCTCCGGTTTGATTGCGGCAAGTTCCAAGGCCGGCGGCATCCTCGGCGCGGGCCTGGGCGTGCTCGGATTGTTCGATCACTTCGCGCTTTCGGCGCTGGCGATCGCCATGCCGATGGCGCTTGCCGCGATCATGCTGCTGCGCGCGGGAATCGAAACCCGCGGACACGCGCTGGAGGCGATCCAGGAAGCCTTGTCGGGTCAACGCACCTGAACGATCACACCTTCAGCCGCCAGCCGGTCTTGAAGATCCACCACACCGCGACCAGGCACAGGATCAGGAACCCGAACGTCGCGGCCAGGCTGATGCCGACGCCGACATCGGCGAGCCCGTAGAAACTCCAGCGGAAGCCGCTGATCAGGTACACCACGGGATTGAACAATGTCACCTTCTGCCAGAACGGCGGCAGCATCCTGATCGAATAGAAACTGCCGCCCAGGAACGTCAGCGGCGTGATGATCATCAGCGGCACGACTTGCAGCTTCTCGAAATTGTCGGCCCAGATGCCGATGATGAAACCGAACAGGCTGAAGCTGACAGTGGTCAGCACCAGGAAAAGCACCATCACGCCCGGATGCGCGATCGAATACGGCACGAAGAGGCGCGCGGTGCCGAGGATGATCAGGCCCACCATGGCCGCCTTGGTCGCCGCCGCGCCGACGTAACCGCAGATGATCTCGATGTAAGACAGCGGCGCCGAATGCACCTCGTAGATCGTGCCGACGAATTTCGGGAAATAGATCCCGAAGGACGCATTGGAAACGCTCTGCATCAGCAGCGAAAGCATGATCAGGCCGGGGATGATGAAGGCGCCGTAGCTCACGCCTTCCACGCTGGTGATGCGCGAACCGATCGCCGAACCGAACACCACGAAATACAACGAGGTCGAGAGCACCGGCGAGGCCACGCTCTGCATCAGGGTGCGCCCGGTGCGCGCCATTTCGAACCTATAAATGGAATGGATCGCCCTGTAATTCACTTGCGTTCCTGTTGCAAAGCGGCTTTTGTTGAAGAGTGCGGCCATGGATGGCCGCTTTCACGCGCAGGGACGCGCATGAATCGGATCGCGTAGAGGTTCATGTCTTTTCCCGCACCAGCCCGACGAAGATCTGCTCCAGCGAGTCCTGGCGCGTGCTCAGGTCCTTGTAACGGATGCCGGACTCGCTCAGGTCACGCAGCAGCGCGGCGATGCCGGTGCGCTCGCCCTGACTGTCGTAGGTGTAGGTGACCTCGGTGTTGTCGGCGTTCAACTCCAGCGAGTAGTGCGAAAGGTTCGCCGGCAACGAATCGAGCGGCTCCTGCAGGTGCAGCGTCAATCGCTTCTTGCCGAGCTTGTGCATCAGCGTGACCTTGTCCTCGACCACGATCAGCTCGCCCTTGTTGATCACGCCGACGCGGTCGGCCATCTGTTCGGCTTCGTCGATGTAGTGCGTGGTCAGGATGATGGTCACGCCGCTCTCGCGCAGCCGCCGCACCAATCCCCACATGTCGCGCCGCAATTCGACGTCCACGCCCGCAGTGGGCTCGTCGAGGAACAATACGGAGGGCTCGTGCGACAAGGCCTTCGCGATCATCACGCGCCGCTTCATGCCGCCGGAGAGCATCATGATCTTCGCGTCGCGCTTGTCCCACAGCGACAGATCCTTCAGCAGCTGTTCGATGTAGGCCGGCCTGGCGGCCTTGCCGAACAATCCGCGGCTGAAGCTGACCGTGTTCCACACCGTTTCGAACGCGTCGGTGGTCAGCTCCTGCGGCACCAGCCCGATGATCTTTCGCGTCGTGCGGAAGTCGCGGACGATGTCGTGCCCGTCGACCGTGACCGAACCGCCGCCCAGGTTGACGATGCCGCAAATGGTGTTGATCAGTGTCGTCTTGCCCGCGCCGTTGGGGCCGAGCAAGGCGAAGATTTCGCCCCTGCGGATTTCCAGGTTGATGCCCTTCAGCGCCCGGAAGCCCGACTCGTAAGTCTTCTCGACATTCCTGATATCGATGATCGGCTGCACGCGGGCTCCTCGGCGCACGAAAGCGGCGCAATGGTAATGGAATCCCCTTGCCCCGGAGCGCTCCACAAGCAGCCGCCGGCTCTCTCTCCGCTGGACGGGCAACTATCCGGCGGGAGGAGACAGGCTCACACCGTCAGCGGATTCGGCTTCTCCGGATCCAGCTTCCACTGCTTGATCGCTCGGGCGACGTCCTGCGGGTTCATCGCACCTTCGGCGGCGAGCGCGCTGATCGCGGCGTGCGCGATCCAGTAGCGATCCACCTCGAAGAAGCTGCGCAGGTGCTCGCGCGTGTCGGAACGGCCGTAGCCGTCGGTACCGAGCACCACGTAGCGCTTGCCCTGCGGCATGAACGCGCGGATCTGGTCGGCGTATTCGCGCACGTAATCGGTGGCGGCGATCGCCGGGCCGTCATGTTGTGCGAGGCACTGCGTCACGTACGGCACGCGCTGGTCCTTCGTTTCCGGATGCAGGCGGTTCCAGCGTTCGCAGTCGAAGCCGTCGCGGCGCAATTCCGAGAAGCTCGGGCACGACCACACGTCCGCGACCACGCCAAATTCCTGCTCCAGCAATTCCGCCGCGCCGATGCACTCGCGCAGGATCGTTCCCGAACCCAGCAACTGCACGCGCGGCGCGCGCGACTTGCTCGCACTTTTCTTCGCGACCGCGGTGCCGGATTTCACCACGGCTTTTGCATTCGCTTTGGTTTCGCGCGGATGCGGGCCATCGGTTTCCGGCACGCGGCTCTCGCCCTGTTTGTCGGGCGAAGCCTGCGTCGTGGGCGAGCCCGAAGGCATCGGACTGTCGCCGTCGCGGAACAGGTACATGCCGCGCACGATGCCTTCCTCGCAGCCTTCCGGCATGTCCGGATGCGCGTAGTTCTCGTTCATCACGGTGACGTAGTAGTACACGTCTTCCTGCTCGTGCAGCATGCGGCGTATGCCATCCTGCAGGATCACCGCGACCTCGTACGAGAAGGTCGGATCGTAGGCGCGGCAGTTCGGGATTGCCCCCGCCATCAGGTGCGAGGAACCGTCCTCGTGCTGCAGGCCTTCGCCGTTCAGCGTGGTGCGCCCGGAGGTACCACCGATCAGGAAGCCACGCGCGCGCGAATCGCCGGCGGCCCACGCCAGGTCACCGACACGCTGGAAGCCGAACATCGAGTAATAGATGAAGAACGGCAGCATCGGCAGGTCGGAAACCGAATAGCTGGTCGCCGCCGCGATCCACGCCGACATGCCGCCGGCCTCGCTGATGCCTTCCTGCAGCACCTGGCCCTTCTCGTCCTCGCGGTAGTAGAGCAGCTGGTCCGCATCCTGCGGCTTGTACTTCTGGCCGAACGGCGCGTAGATGCCGATCTGCCGGAACATGCCTTCCATGCCGAAGGTGCGCGCCTCGTCGGCGACGATCGGCACGATGCGCGGACCGACCTGCTTGTCGCGCAGCAGCAGGTTCATGCCGCGCACCAGCGCCATGGTGGTGCTGATTTCGCGCTCGCCGGTGCCCTTGGTGATCTGCTCGAAGGCCTTGAGATTCGGAGCCGGCAGCGACGCGGACTTGCGCCGGCGCTGCGGCAGGTAACCACCCAGCGCCTTGCGGCGCTCGTGCATGTATTCCACTTCCGGCGAATCCTTGCCCGGGTGGTAATACGGCACCGATTCGATCTCCTCGCCTTTCAGCTTGTCGTCGGAAATCGGGATGTTGAAGCGGTCGCGGAAGGCGATGATCGCCTCCTCGTGCATCTTCTTCTGCTGGTGCGTGATGTTCTGAGACTCGCCCGCCGCGCCCATGCCGTAACCCTTGACGGTCTTGGCCAGGATCACGGTCGGCATGCCTTGCGTGTGCACGGCCGCGTGATAGGCCGCGTACACCTTGTGCGGGTCGTGGCCTCCGCGGTTCAGGCGCCACACGTCGTCGTCGGAGAGGTTCGCGACCATCGCCGCGGTTTCCGGATATTTTCCGAAGAAGTGTTCGCGCGTGTAGGCGCCGCCGAATGCCTTGCAGGCTTGGTATTCGCCGTCCACGGTTTCCATCATCAGCTTGCGCAGCACGCCCTTGGTGTCGCGCGCCAGCAGCGGATCCCAGTACGAGCCCCAGATCAGCTTGATGACGTTCCAGTCGGCGCCGCGGAACACGCCTTCCAGTTCCTGGATGATCTTGCCGTTGCCGCGCACCGGACCGTCGAGGCGCTGCAGGTTGCAGTTGATCACGAAGACCAGGTTGTCCAGGCCCTCGCGGCCGGCCAGTGAAATCGCGCCGAGCGATTCGGGCTCGTCGCACTCGCCGTCGCCCATGAAGCACCAGATCTTGCGATCGGTCTTCGGCATCAGACCGCGGCTTTCCAGGTACTTCCAGAACTGCGCCTGGTAGATCGCCTGGATCGGACCCAGGCCCATCGATACGGTCGGCGTCTGCCAGTAGTCGGGCATCAGCCACGGATGCGGATACGAGGACAGGCCATGCCCGCCGACTTCCATGCGGAAGTTGTCCAGGCGATGTTCGTCGAAGCGGCCTTCCAGATAGGAACGCGCATAGATGCCGGGGCTGGAATGGCCCTGGTAGAAAATCAGGTCGCCGGGATGATCCTCGCTCGGCGCACGCCAGAAATGATTGAAGCCGACGTCATAGAGCGTCGCGCTGGATGCGAAGCTTGCGATGTGGCCGCCGAGTTCTCCCGGGCGCCGGTTGGCGCGGACCACCATCGCCATCGCGTTCCAGCGGATCAGGCTGCGGATGCGCCACTCCATCGCCGCATCACCGGGCGACTTCGCCTCCAGGTGCGGCGGGATGGTGTTGATGTACTGGGTGGTCGGCTCGAACGGCAGATGCCCACCCGCGCGGCGGGTTTCGTCCACCATCTTTTCCAGCAACTGGTGCGCGCGCTCGGTGCCCTCGGCGTTGATCACCGCGTCGATGGATTCGATCCACTCGCGGGTTTCGGCCGGATCGGGATCAACGTCGAGCAGTTCGCGGGTCAGGTCGTTCATCGTTTCATTCCTCGCGCACATCGCTTGCGCGCAATAGCTTTGATTCTTTTCCGGCGCGTGCGTTCCGCTTCCGCGCGAACATTCCCTTTTCCAAATTCGCACCTCCGCGCGGGCCGTTCCTTTCTTAAATTCGCGCCTCCGCGCGGCATTCTTTTTTTACTCGCGCTTCCGCGCGGCCGTTCCTTTTTTAAATTCGCGCCTCCGCGCGAATTTGCGCCTCCACGCACGCGATCGCGCTCATGTTGACCACGCGGCGCACCGTGGCCTGCGGCGTAAGCACGTGCGCGGGCTTGGCCACGCCCATCAGGATCGGGCCGATCACCACGCCGTCGCACATCACCCGGCTCATGTTGAACGCGGTATTGGCGGCGGCGAGGTTCGGAAACACGAACATGTTGGCGCGACCTTTCAGGCGCGAATTCGGGAACACGCGCTCGCGCAATTCCGGATTCAATGCCAGATCGGCCTGCATCTCGCCCTCGACTTCAAGTTTGGGCAGACGCTTGCGGATCAAGGCCAGTGCGGCCTGCAGCTTGCGCGTGACCTCGTTGTCGCGGCTGCCGAAATTGGAAGCCGCTAGCAGCGCGACCTTCGGTTCGATGCCGAACAGCTTCAGCCGCAGTGAGGCCTGCAGCGTCGCCTCGGCGATCTGCTCGGCACTCGGATCGTCCTGCACATGGGTATCGAGATAGAAGTACACGCCCGATTCATTGGCGATCGCGGTCATCGAGGACGGAGCTTCCACGCCGCGATCCAGCCCGATCACATCCAGCACGTGGGCAAGCTTCTTCTGGTAACGGCCGACCGTGCCGCAGATCATCGCGTCCGCGTCGCCGCGCGCCACCATCAGCGCCGCGATCACGGTCGAACGCGAGCGCACCACCGATTTCGCCAGCGCCGGCGTGAAGCCGCGCCGCTGCATCAGCTCGTAATAGTGCTGCCAGTAATCGTCGAAGCGCGGATCGGAGTGGATGTTGCACAGTTCGAAATCGCGACCCGGTTCCAGCCGCAGGCCGACACGTTCGATTCGGCGCGCGATCACTTCCGGGCGGCCGATCAGGATCGGTCGCGCCAGCTTTTCGTCCACCACCGTCTGCACTGCCCGCAGCACGGTTTCCTCTTCGCCTTCCGCGTAGACCACGCGCTGCGGATTGGCCTTGGCGCGTTCGAACACCGGCTTCATCACGAGGCCGGTGCGGAACACGAACTGCATCAGTTTCTCGGTATACGCGGACAGATCCGCGATCGGCCGCGTGGCGACGCTCGACTCCATCGCCGCCTTCGCCACCGCCGGCGCAAGCTGCACCAGCAGGCGCGGATCGAATGGTTGCGGGATCAGGTAGTCCGAGCCGAAGTGCGGCGGCTTGCCGCCGTAGGCGCGCGCGGCGACGTCGCTGCCTTCGCGCCGCGCCAGCTCCGCGATCGCGTGCACGCAGGCGACCTTCATCGCCTCGTTGATCGTGGTCGCGCCGACGTCCAGCGCGCCGCGGAAGATGTACGGGAAGCACAGCGCGTTGTTCACCTGGTTGGGAAAATCCGAACGCCCGGTGGCGATCACGCAATCGGGGCGCACGCGCAGCGCTTCGTCCGGCATGATCTCCGGTTCCGGATTGGCGAGCGCCAGGATGATCGGCTTTACCGCCATCGTCGCCAGCATTCCCGGTTTCAGCACGCCGCCGGCGGAGAGCCCGAGGAACACGTCCGCGCCCTGCACGATTTCCGCGAGCGAACGCGCTTTCGTGTCGCGCGCGTAACGCGCACGATCCGCATCCATGCCCGCGCGGCCGGTGTAGAGCACGCCGTCGCGATCGATCGCGAGGATGTTCTCGGGCTTCACGCCCAGCGCAACCAGCATATCGAGGCAGGCGATGCCCGCCGCGCCCGCGCCGGCATGGGCGATCCTCACGTCACCGATGTTCTTGCCGACCACGCGCAGGGCATTGATCAGCGCCGCGCCGACGATGATCGCGGTGCCGTGCTGGTCATCGTGGAAAACCGGGATCTTCATCCGCTCGCGCAGCTTGCGCTCGACGATGAAGCACTCCGGCGCCTTGATGTCTTCCAGGTTGATGCCGCCGAAGGTGGGCTCCAGCGCGGCGATGATGTCCACCAGCTTGTCCGGATCCTTCTGCGCGACCTCGATGTCGAAGACGTCGATGCCGGCGAACTTGCGGAACAGCACGCCCTTGCCTTCCATCACCGGCTTGCCGGCGAGCGGGCCGATGTCGCCCAGGCCGAGCACCGCGGTGCCGTTGGTGATCACCGCGACCAGGTTGCCGCGCGCGGTGAGTTCGGAAGCCTGCTGCGGGTCCTCGACGATCGCCTCGCACGCCGCAGCCACGCCCGGCGAATACGCCAGCGACAGTTCGCGCGCGTTCAACAGCGACTTGGTGGGGGTGACGCGAATCTTTCCCGCCGGCGCATGGCGGTGGTATTCCAGCGCGGCCTGTTTGAGTTCTTCGGGGAGACTCATGATGGCGTGAACGCGAACGTGACCGCTGAATATATCACGCGCTTCACGCCGGCCCGTGGGCCGACACACATCCTTGCGCGGAGCGGAGCGGCGTTGCGCCGCTCCGCTCGCATTGCATCAGAACGCCACGTTCAAGCTGAGCTTGGCCGCCTGGTCCTTGGCACTGTTCGCCCACTGGCCGTTGTAGCTCGCATCCAGCTTCACGTTCGACGTCAGCTTCCAGTCCGCCCCGAAGTTCACCACCGCCGCGTTCTTCGCCACCGGCACC
>DASSFA010000056.1:0-8975 GCA_035694895.1 Rhodanobacteraceae bacterium
TGGCCCCGTTGGCGCCTCCGCGACGATAGATCGAAAACCCCGCCAGGGCCGGAAGGCAGCAACGGTATCGTTCGATTCGGGCGCCGGAGTCACGCTGGCGGGGCTGCCGCCTTTTGCGCACGTGAAATCGCGCGTGGCGCGCGCTGCGATGGCTTGGCACAATGCCCCTTCGCCCCAAGGTCGCGCTCATGTCCTATCAAGTCCTCGCCCGCAAGTGGCGGCCGAAAACCTTCTCCGAGCTGGTCGGCCAGGAGCACGTGGTGCGCGCGCTCGGCCATGCGCTCGATACCGGACGCATGCACCATGCATATCTGTTCACGGGCACGCGCGGCGTGGGCAAGACCACCATCGCGCGCATCTTCGCCAAGTCACTGAACTGCGAACGCGGGCAGTCGTCGCGTCCGTGCGGCGAATGCGCAGTGTGCACGGCGGTGGACGCGGGCCGCTTCGTGGACCTGATCGAGATCGACGCGGCCAGCAACACCGGCGTGGACGACGTGCGCGAGGTGATCGAGAACGCACAGTACGCGCCATCGCGCGGCCGCTTCAAGGTGTACCTGATCGACGAGGTGCACATGCTCTCCAGGAACGCCTTCAACGCATTGTTGAAGACGCTGGAGGAGCCGCCGGAACACGTGAAGTTCCTGCTCGCGACCACCGATCCGCAGAAATTGCCGGTGACGGTGCTGTCGCGTTGCTTGAAGTTTTCGCTGAAGCGTCTGCTGCCGGAGCAGATCGCGCAGCAGATGCGGATGATCCTCGCCGCGGAAGGGGTGAAGTTCGAGGACGAGGCGATCGTGGAACTTGCGCGTGGCGCGGATGGTTCGCTGCGCGACGGCCTTTCGCTGCTCGACCAGGCCATCGCGCACGGCGGCGGCGAGCTGCGTGCGGATGACGTGCGCGCGATGCTCGGCACGATCGCCGGAACCGAAGTCGGGGCCTTGCTGGAGGCGCTCGCCGCCAACGACGGCAGGTCGCTGCTGGCGGAAGCCGATCGCGTGGCCGCGCTCGCCCCGGATTTTGCGGGCGTGCTGGATCAGCTCGCGGGTGCGCTGCATCGCATCCAGTTGCGGCAGTTGGTGCCGGGACTTGCCGCCGATGGCGCGGCCGATGACGCGCAGATCGCGGAACTGGCCCGGCGCATCGACCCGGAAGACGTGCAGCTCTGGTACCAGTTCGCGCTGAACGGCCGCCGCGAATTGCCGTATGCGCCCGATCCGCGCACAGGGTTCGAGATGGCGTTGCTGCGCATGCTGGGTTTCCGCACCGACGCGGGTGGCACAAAGCCCGCAGGTGAATCGAAATCGTCGACACTTGCCGGCGCAAACGAGCGCGGGCGGAAGGGCGCCGGTCACCACTCCGCGCAGGAAGCGGGCGCGGGTGAACGCGCTGCGCTGCCGCCCGGGCGCATGCCGTCGCATGCAGCACCTGCGGCCATGAGCCCCGAACCTGCGATCAGCCACGAACCGCTGGCGCTCGGACCCGAGGGCATGCCGGATTGGGAGCAATGGATCGTGCGGGCCGGGCTCGGCGGTCCGGTCGGGCAGCTCGCGCATCACGCCGCGCCGAAGTCGCTGGACGGCTCGATGCTCACGCTGGCGATCAAGCCCGAACATCAGCCCATGGCCGATTCGCTGGGCGACACGTTGCAGAGGCAACTCGGGGAAGCCCTGGGCAGGCCGCTGCGGCTGCGGTTCGTCAGCGACAAGGCCATCGAGACTCCGGCCGCGCGCGCGGCGCGTGCGCAATCGGCCGAGCAGGCCGCCGCCGCGCGCGCGATCGAGGAGGATCCGCTGGTGCAGCAGATGCAGCGCGAACTGGGCGCGCGCGTGATCCCGGAAAGTATTCGTCCACTCAATACGAAGTAACTGGTCATGAAAGGTCAACTCGGACAGCTCATGCAACAGGCGCAGCGCATGCAGGAAGAGATGAAGCGCGCGCAGGAAGAGATCGCCAGGCTCGAAGTCACCGGCAACGCCGGAGGCGGCATGGTGAGCGTCACCATGACCGGCCGTCACGAGGTGCGCCGCGTGCAGGTGGATCGCAAGCTGATGGCGGACGATCCCGAGATGGCCGAGGACATGATCGCGGCGGCGGTGAACGACGCGGTCAACAAGGTCGCCGAAGCCAGCCAGCAGAAGCTCGGCGGATTGACCCAAGGGTTGAATCTGCCGCCAGGATTCAAGATGCCGTTTTGACCGTAGATGGGGATTGGGCAGTGGGCGCACTTTCGTGATGCCCGACTTGGCCCGGACTGTGCGCCCCCGCTACCCGCCCCCAATCCCCTCTTTGACGTCCCAAGCATGGCCGAAGCCAACCTCCTCGCCGAACTGATCGAAGCGCTGCGCTGCCTGCCGGGCGTGGGCGCCAAGAGTGCGCAGCGGATGGCGTTCCATTTGCTCGAGCGCGATCGCCAGGGCGGCACGCGACTGGCCAAGGTGCTGGATTCTGCGATGCAGCGCATCGGCCATTGCGCGCGCTGCCGCAACTTCAGCGAGGCCGAACTGTGCGCGCTGTGCGCCAGCCCTGCGCGCGATGCCCACACGCTTTGCATCGTGGAGACGCCGGCCGACCTGCTGGCGATCGAACAGGCCACCGGATTCCGCGGGCGCTATTTCGTGCTGATGGGCCGGCTTTCGCCGCTCGACGGCCTGGGCCCGGAAGAGCTCGGTCGCGATCTGCTGGAGCGCCGCCTGCGCGAGGGCGAAATCCAGGAGCTGGTGATCGCGACCAATCCGACCGTGGAAGGCGAGGCGACCGCGCACTGGCTTTCCGGGTTGGCGCGCGCGGCGTCCGTTCGCGCCACGCGCCTCGCCCATGGCGTGCCGTTGGGCGGCGAGCTCGAATATGTGGATCGCGGGACGCTGGCGCACGCATTCGGCTCGCGACAAACGCTGGAGTAGGAAGCCACCATGCCCGACACCCTCTTCGACAAGATCATCCGCCGCGAGTTGCCTGCCGACATCGTTTACGAGGACGACGACATCCTGGCCTTCCGCGACATCGCGCCGCAGGCGCCGGTGCACGTGCTGTTCGTGCCGAAGAAAAGCTTCGCCACGCTCAACGACGTCGGCGCGGATGACGCCGCGCTGCTGGGCAGGCTGCTGCTGGCCGTGGCGGAATACGCGAAACGCGAGGGATTCGCGGAACAGGGCTATCGCTGCGTGATCAACTGCAACAAGTACGGTGGCCAGACCGTCTATCACCTGCACGTGCACCTGCTCGCGGGCAAGCGCATGCGCGAAGGCATGGCCTGACGATCAAGCGTGCGCGCGACGACGCCCGCAATCGCGGGCGTCGTGCAGGGCGAGCCTCAACCCTTCTTCGGCGGGGGCGGCGGCGGAGGCGGAGGCCGCACCACGATCACGCGCGGCGGAAAGAAGAACGGCCCCGGTCCGAATCCCCAGAACGGGTCGTAGAAGGGGTCGTAGAACGGGCTGTAGTAATACGGGCCCGGCGTGTACATCGGGCGCTTGGGCCACAGGTACACCACGTCCGCATTCACGCGCGGATAGACGTAATCGAAGTCGCCGACCTTGCGCGTCTCGCTGCCGCCCACCGTGCCGGTCACGGTGATGTCGCGGCCCTTGGCGTAAACCTCGGGATCGTAGAAGCCCTGCTTGCATGCCACGAAGCGGCCGCGGCTCTGTTCACCGCGTTCCGGTCGCGCCTGCGAATCCAGCGGCACGTCAAGCACGAAGAAGCAGGTTTCGCGTTCCTGCGGTTCGGTCTGGATGATGCGTCCGCCCCAGCGCACGCGCGCGCCCTGCGTGGCGGCCGCGTTGTCGGGGGTGACGGTCGTGTAGGTGCCCGCCAGTTCCTGCGGAACGGTTGCGCAGGCGCCCAGGCCCAAGGCGAGAAGGGCGGGAAGGATCAGTCGGCGTGACATGGCGTGCCTCGCTCGCGCCTGATGAGCGCGGTTAGATGGATGACCGCAATCCTTGCGCTTTCATTTCAACAACGATGAATCTATTTCACCACGCCTCGTATACGGAAGGCGCGCACGGCCCGTGAATAATTGCGTACCGGTTCAGCCGGCGGTGCGGAATGGCCGTATCGCAATGACATGTATGCCTCCGCGAGCGCGTTCAGTTCAACGCGGCTGTGCGGCAGGGCCAACATGCAGCGCGCGAAGAAATCGCGCGGGCCCTCGTGCGCCGCACGTGCGCAACCGTGGCGCGCGAGTTTTGCCTGGAGCCGGAGTTGCGCGGCTTCCAGCGCGTCGCGCGGGCGAACGCTTGGGCGCCGCAGGGCGGCCAGCATGCCGATGCCGAGGATCACCACGATGCCCGTCGCCAGCGCAATCGCGAGCTGGCCCCATTCCAGATGCGGGATGCCGAAGGGTGCGAGCAGCTCGCTCTGGCGCAGCGCGTTGAAGCCGACCACCCCGCGATCCCAGAGCCGGTTGACGATGTCCAGCCGGTCGCGCAAGCCGGTCAGCCAGTTACCTGCTTCATCGCCACTCCCGCTGCCGATCGCGCCTCCACCGGCGCTGATCACGCGACGCACGACCGCGGTGGGGTCCACGCGCACCCAACCGCGGCCACGCAGCCACACTTCCGACCAGGCGTGGGCATCCGATTGCCGCACCAGCAGGTAGTGCGCGTAGTCGTTCCAGAAACCGCCGTGGTAACCGGCCACTACGCGCGCCGGGACGCCGGCGGCGCGCATCAGGAAGGTGAACGCGCCGGCGTAATGCTCGCAGTAACCCTGCTTCGTGCCGAACAGGAAATCGTCGATGCTGTCGCGGCCGAGCGGCGGCGCCGCGAGGTTGTAGGCGAAGCCGCCGTCGCGGAACAGGTCCAGCGCCGCGCGCACGATCGCCGCGTCATCGCTGCCGTAGCGCTTGCGCCAGGATTCCGCGAGCGCCTGCGCGCGCGGATCGTAGCCTTGCGGAATTTCCAGTGCCGCACGGTGCAGGCGCGGATCGAGCTCCGGCGCCAGCACGTACTGCAACGCCGAATCGACGTGGTAGGTGATCGTGTTGTCGACCGGCTTGTCGCGGCGGAGCGTTCGGTCGGCATCCAGAGTCGCGCCGCCACCCGCGTCCAGCGGCATGTCCAGCGCGAAAAGCCAATGTCTTTTCGTGGGCTCCAGGGTGACGTCGTAACCGACCACGGGGCCATGTGCGTGGAGCGGCTGCGGCGTGCCGTTGCGGATGCCCGCCACGCCCGGCACCCAGGCGCGGCCGTCGAAGTACCACAACACCACGCCGCGGAAATAGCGTTCGGCCTTCGGCGGCGGCGTGCCGTCGAAACCGACGCGCATCGCCACGCTGTCGTCGATCAGCAGGTCGGCCAGATCGCCGGGCGCCATGTGGTCGCTGACGCCGGTGCGCGCGTTGTCCGCGCCGGGTGCACCCCAGAGCGGGGTGGCCAGCCGCGGCACGAATACGAAACCCAGCAACGCGAGCGGCATCGCCGCCAGCAGCAGCCATGCGCCAGGTGCGAAGGCGCGCGCGTACCGGCGCGGCTGTGCATCCGGCTGGAGCGCACGCAGGCATGCGAATCCGGGCAGCAGGGCGAGCGCGACCAGCAGCGTCATCGGCAACGACTGCGTGAACAGCAGCGCGCTCATCAGGACGAAGCAGCAGAAGCCGACCGCCATGCGCGCATCGCGCGCGCGTTCGCTTTCCAGCAGTTTCAAGACCAGCAATCCGACCGCGAGCGCGCTTCCGGGAGTGCGACCGAACGGCGAACCATAGGTGGTGACGATGGCCACCGGCAACGCGACCACGAGCGCGATGCGCGCCAGCCTGGGAATCTGCCCGCGCTGCGTGCGCCGCTGCAGCCAGCGCAGGAGCAACAATCCGCTCAGCGCGGCGGCCAGCCACGGCGGAAGATGCGCGATGTGCGCCGCCAGCACGCAGGCGACGGTCAGGCACAGAAGATCGAATGCGCGGAGATCGAGTCTGTCCTTGATTTCGGGCGGCGGGGTAATGCGCTCATCCGCTGCCGCGAGCGCCTGCCGTTCGGAGCTGGCGTAGGCGATGTTCATGGCAGCAGGGCAAGTGCGGTCATGCAGCGGTGATAGTGCGCGTTGTCCGCTTCCGGACCAAGGACGCGCGCATCCGGCAGCACCAGCGTCCACGCTCGGCCGGCGGCGTGCGCCTCGCGCACCCAGCCGGCAAGACGACTGATGCGCGTCTCGCGATCGAGCCCATGCAGCATCGCCCAGTCGAAGCGTTGCGGCGCGTCGTGCGCGGCCGAATCCAGTTCGCGGATCAGCAGCCGGTCGTGGCGCGCGCTCGCCTTCCAGGCGACGCGCTTGAGCGGATCGCCGAAATGGTATTCACGCAACTGCGCGTAATCCTCGTCGCCGTGAGTGCGCTGCACGCCATCGTCCTGGTCGGAGGGCGGCGGCGGTCCGGCCAGCGTGCGCGGATAGACCAGCGCTTCGTGGTCGGGCGTGATCCAGCTCCATGCCCGGAACAGTCCGAACGGCAGCGTGCTGGAAATCCGCATGCGCGGTACGCGGTTCCAGCCGCGGCGTTCGGTGGGCATCGCGAGCGTCGTTTCGCCACCGCGCGTGTCCAGCGAGAACGCGTGCGTTGCGTCGTCAAGGTCCAGGCACAGCGCATGCCGGGCGCGACCGCCGGCGTCGAATTCCAGTTGCAGCGCCAGCGGCTCGCCGGCGCAGGCGTGCCCTGCCTGGATGCGGGTGATGCGCAAGCCGTGCAGAGCGCGGAATGCGCTCAGCATGCTGTTGATCACGGTTGCGCCGAGCAGGCAGGTCAGCAGCAGTGCCGCATTGTTCTGGTAATTCAGCGCGCCGACCAGCATTACCGCGAGCAGCACGCCGAAGCCGACGCCGGATGCGGTCGGGAGGATGTAGATGCGTCGACGATGCAGCTCGACCGGCAGCGGCTCGGGTTGCCGCAATCGCGTCAGGGCGGGCAGGCGCCGCTCGGCGCGCTCCAGCCAAGCGGTCCATCGGAGTGCATGAGCGGCATTGAACAGCGTCACGAGCGAAGGCAGGTTGCGCGCCGCCGGAGCGCAGGAACCGGAGCGTATATGCCAATACGTGAGGATTCCGAGCGCCGGATGCGCGCGAGATGCCGAGCGCAGTAGCTTTTCAAGCCGCTCATCAGGACACCGGAACTTCCGCCAGCAACGTGCGAGCAAGCGCTTCGCGCGTGCTGCCGCGCGCCGGGATCAGGCGATGCGCGGCGACGGCGACGAACACCGCCTGCAGGTCTTCCGGAATCACGTACTCGCGTCCGCCCAGAAGCGCCCAGGCTCGCGCCGCGGCGAGCAGGGCAAGGCCCGCACGTGGTGACAAGCCCACCTTGGCTTCGGCGTGTTTGCGGCTGGCAGCCAGCAATGCCTGCAGGTAGTCCAGCAGCGCAGGACTGGCCAGCACGGCGCGTGAGCGCGCGCGCAGGCGGTCTATGTCTTTCACGTCCAGGCATGGCGAGAGCCGACCGATCAGCTGCAGCCGGTCCTCTCCGGTGAGCAGCGCGCGCTCCGCGTCCGCATTCGGATAGTCCAGCGAGATCCGCAGCATGAAACGGTCGAGCTGCGAATCCGGCAACGGATAGGTGCCGGCGAGATCCAGGGGGTTTTGCGTCGCGACCACGAAGAAGGGCGCGGTCAGCGCGCGGCTGACTCCGTCGATGGTGACTTGGCCCTCGGCCATGGCCTCCAGCAATGCGCTCTGCGTCTTCGGGGTCGCGCGGTTGATCTCGTCCGCCAGCAGCAATTGCGCGAACACCGGACCGGGATGGAAACGGAACGTGCCGGTCTCGCGTTCGTACACGCTCACGCCGACGATGTCGGAGGGAAGCAGGTCCGAGGTGAACTGGATACGCTGGAACACCAGGTCGAAAGTGGCCGCCATCGCATGCGCCAGCGTGGTCTTGCCCACGCCCGGAACGTCCTCGATCAGCAGGTGGCCGCCGGCGAGCAGGCAGGCGAAAGCCAGGCGGACCTGGTGCTGCTTGCCGAGCAGCACGCTGTTGATCTGCGCCACCGCGGAATCGAGGCGCTTGCGCAGGTCCCGGTCGAGCTCGTGCTCATCGCGCTGCGCCGGTTCGGATCGGGTGAGAGTGGTATCCATCGCTTGGCCGCTTGCCGTCCTGTCCGACAGTGTAGGCCAGTCCCGTCGGTTGCAACGTGAGTTGCGCGCGAAATCTCAGGGAATGGCCAATCCGCATTCACGCAGCAGCCGGGCCAGCGCAATCAGCGGCAAGCCGATCAGCGCGGTCGGATCGGTGCTCTCGATCCGTTCGAACAGGCTGATGCCGAGTGCCTCGGCCTTGAAGCCGCCGGCACAGTCCAGCGGCCGCTCGCGTTCCACATAACGCGCGATCTCCTCGGCCGAAAGGGCGCGGAACACCACCCGGGTGAGATCGGTTTCCTGTGCGAAATGGTGGCCGCGTCGGGTGTCCACCACGCAAACGGCGGTGTGGAAGCGGACGGCATGGCCGCTGCACGCGAGCAATTGCGCGCGTGCGTTCGCGCCGCTGCCGGGCTTGTCCAGCACACGGCCGCCCACTTCGGCAACTTGATCGGAGCCGATCACGATGGCATCGGAAACATTTTCGGCGACCGCGCGTGCCTTCAGCCGCGCCAGCCGCGCCGCTCGCTCGCCGGGGGCCTCGCCGGGCTGGGCGAATTCGTCCACGCCCGGTGCAACCTGCTCGAAATCGTCGAGCAGCCGGCGCAGCAGCTCCGCGCGATAGCGGGAAGTGGAGGCGAGCACGACCCGCACGTTCATCGCTGGGCGAGGTCCTCGATCTTCTCGCGCACCGCGGTCTCCAGCTCGCGTTGCGCGGAATCCAGCTTGGCCAGTTGCTGGGTCAGCGAGACCCGCGCCTTGTCCAGCGCGGACACCGCCGCATCCAGCTCCTTCTGGTCCGCGACGTCGGCGTGATCGCGCAGCCACAGCCGGTGCGCGAGCAGTTCGCGCAGCGCGGCATCGATCGCCGCATGCGCGTCGGCTTCGCCCGCCGCGGGCACGCCGGGCGCAAGGCT
>DASSFA010000057.1:0-3661 GCA_035694895.1 Rhodanobacteraceae bacterium
TTCGCCGACGCCGGCCCGAAGTGGCTGGTGGCGGCGTATGCGAACCTGACGGCGTTATGATCGAAAATGTTTCAATAGTCATTCCGGACGACGCGCAGCGTCGATCCGGAATCTGCTTTTCCCCACGCGAGAGCAGATTCCGGGTTCCGACCTGCGGTCGGCCCCGGAATGACGAACATCACGGGCGTGCCGAATATCCATCCAGCGCGAGCTTCAACTGGATCTTCATCTCCTCGCGCAAGGGCAGCGGCGCCACCACTTCCGCATCCGGGCCGTACTTCATCACGTCCATCAGCAGTTCGCGCGAATTCGAATACGGCACGCGCAGTTCGTAGCGTCCGTCGGGCAGGAATTGTCCTTCCTGCTGCGAATGCCAATGTTCGTCGGCGACCCAGCGCGCCGCGCGCGCGGAGAAGCGGATCGTCGCCCAGGCTTTAGGCGCGCCGGCGAAGATGCCGTAGCTGGAGGCGAGCACGGCGTCGAGCTCGGCGTTGTCGCGGTCCAGCGCCGCCGTTTCCAGCTGTTCGGGTTCGACGATACGATCCACCGCGAAGCTGCGCAGCGCCTCGCGATCGTGGTCCCAGGCGTCCAGGTACCAGTTGTCGCGATAGTGCGTCAGCCGCTGCGGCGATACCGTGCGCGTGGTATCGGCATCGGTGGTGCGCGCCCGATAGCGGAATTTGAGCTGCTTGCGCGCCAGCACCGCGCCGGCCACGATCCGGAACACGCGCTGGTCCAGCGTGCGCGAGCCGTACGGAATCACGCGGATGCGCTCGACCGGCAGCGGCTTGCCTTCCGCGTGCTCGCTCATCAGGCGTTCCATGCGCGACTTGAACGGTGCCAGGGCACTCGCCAGCACGCCCGGATCCGAACGACCGATCAATTCGTTCAGCGCCATCAGCGCCGCAAGCTCTTCGCTGGTCAGCCACAGCCCCGGCAGCTCGAAGCGATCGGCTTCCTCGCGATCGTAGGAAAAGCCGTGGCGCTCCGGATCGCTTTCCAGCGGCGCACCCAGCGCATCGCGCAGGAAGGCAATGTCGCGATAAAGCGTGGCGCGCGAGCAGCCGAGTTCGTCCTTCAGGCGCTCCTGGCTGACCGGATGGCGCGCGGCCTTGAAGATGCGATGGAGAGTCAGAATGCGTTCGTAGCGGTCCATGACAGCCGTACCGAAAAGATGCCGAAAGCATGACGGCATGCCCTCATGGCGGCAAGCGTGTCTCTGCTTCGGCTACCATCACCGTTCCGGATCGAAACGTCATCCCGGCCAAGAGCCGCCATCCATGGCCGAGAGCTCCGTGGCCGGGATCCAGTGCCATGGATGGGAAATGGATTCCGGCTTGCGCCGGAATGACGAAGTGGGAACCCATGCCGCATCGAAATCTCAAACTGAGCGAGCCCATCGGCGACCAGGTCAGGGAAACGACCTGCTACATGTGCGCGTGCCGATGCGGAATAAGGGTGCACCTGAAGGACGGCCGTGTCCGCTACATCGACGGCAATCCGGGCCATCCGGTCAACCGGGGCGTGATCTGTGCCAAGGGTTCGTCCGGCATCATGCAGCACTACTCACCGGCGCGGCTCTCCAAGCCGCTGCTGCGCATCGGTGAGCGCGGCGAACATCAGTTCAAGGAAATCGAATGGGACGAGGCGCTGGAAATCGCCACGCGATGGCTGGCCGACATCCGCACGCGCAATCCTGACGAGCTCGCCTTCTTCACCGGGCGCGACCAGTCGCAGGCGCTGACCGGCTGGTGGGCGCAGCAGTTCGGCACCATCAACTACGCCGCGCACGGCGGTTTCTGTTCGGTGAACATGGCCGCGGCCGGCATGTACACCTTCGGCGGTTCGTTCTGGGAATTCGGCGAGCCGGACTGGGACCGCACGAAATACCTGATGCTGTGGGGCGTGGCCGAGGATCACGACTCCAATCCCATCAAGCTCGGCCTGGGCAAACTCAAGGCGCGCGGCGCGAAGATCGTGGTGGTGAATCCGGTGCGCAGCGGCTACGGCGCGATCGCGGACGAGTGGATCGCGGTCAATCCCGGTACCGACGGCCTGCTCGCCGGCGCGCTGATCCGCGAACTGCTGATTCACGACCGCGTGGATTTCGAATACCTGGTGCGCTACACCAATGCGCATCACCTGGTGATCCGCGCGCCGGGGTCGCCGGATGACGGATTGATCGCGCGAGACGCCGAGGGGAAGCCGCTGTGCGCCGTGCGGGGCGGGTGCCTCGCCAACGCCGTGCAACCGGACATTGCGCCGTTGATCGCCGGCGAATACGCGCTGCCCGACGGTCGTCGCGTGGTGCCCGCCTTCCAGTTGCTGGCCGAGCGTTTTCTTTCCGACGAGTACAGGCCTGAGAATGTCGCGAAACGCTGCGGCGTGGATGCAAACACGATTCGCCGCATCGCCGCGGAACTTGCGCGCACGGCATTCGACGAAGCGATCGAACTGCCGATCGCATGGACCGACACCCACGGCCGCGAACATGCAAGCATGACCGGTCGCCCTGTCTCGATGCACGCGATGCGCGGCATCAGTGCGCACGCCAACGGATTCCACACCTGCCGCACGCTGCACGTGCTGCAAATGCTGCTGGGCGCGATCGATACACCCGGCAGCTTCCGCTACCAGCCGCCCTATCCGAGATCCGCGCCGCCGGCAAATCGGCCGGCCACGGCGCGCAAGGCCGACGGAACGCTCAATGGCAATCCGCTCGGTTATCCGCTTTCACCGGAAGACCTGCTGGTGGATGCGCACGGTGCGCCGCGCCGGATCGATCACGCCTTCTCGTGGGCGTATCCGCTGGCTGCGCACGGCATGTTGCAGTCGGTGATCCCCAATGCCGTCAGGGGCGATCCGCACCGGATCGACACGCTGTTCCTGTTCATGGCGAACATGGGCTGGAACTCGGCGATGGACACGGCGCACACGCGCAAGCTGCTGTGCGAGCGCGACGCGAACGGCGAATACAGGATCCCGCACATCATCTACGTGGACGCCTACGACTCGGAAACCGTGGCCTTCGCCGACCTGGTGCTGCCGGACACCACGTATCTCGAACGCCACGACTGCATCAGCCTGTTGGATCGTCCGATTTCCGATGCCGACGCCGCGGCGGATGCGATCCGCACGCCGGTGGTGCAGCCCGATCGCGACGTCCGGCCGTTCCAGGACGTGCTGCTGGATCTGGGCGCGCGGCTGAAGCTGCCGAACCTGGTGGACGAACACGGCCACGCGAAATACCGCGACTTCGCCGATTACATGGTGCGACACGAACGCGCGCCCGGGGTGGGCATGCTGGCCGGCTGGCGCGGCGCCGACGGTGCGGGCGAAGGCAAGGGCGCGCCGAACTCCGATCAGCTCGCGCGCTACCGCGAGCACGGCTGCCACTGGGAAGCGCGCGTGCCGGAACGCGGCGCGTATTACCGCTTCGCCAATCGCGACTACCTGCAATGGGCGCAGAGCATGGGCTTCGTCGGTTCGGCCGAGCCGATCACCTTGCAGTTGTATTGCGAGGCCCTGCAGCGCTTCCGGCTTGCCGCACAGGGGCACGGTCCGGTACAGCCGCCGAAACGCGAACGTGCGCGGGTGGAGAGGTTCTTCGATCCGGTGCCGATGTGGTACGCCGAAATAGGATCCCCTCCCCCGTTTGCGG
>DASSFA010000058.1:0-4103 GCA_035694895.1 Rhodanobacteraceae bacterium
ACGGCGCGCATGCGCTCGGCAGTGCCGCGGAGAAAGTGAAACGCGGAGCGGGCTGGGTCGCCGAAAACGCCGGTGATCTGACCGACTCGGCTACCCATGGCCTCCGCCGCTTCGGCTATGAAGTCAGCAGCGTCGTCCAGCGCCGCCCGGTGGAGACCGGTCTGGTGCTCGCCGGCATCGGATGCCTGCTTGCCGGATTCTTCATCGGCCGCAGCCGCTATCGCGATTTCATCTGATCGCCGGATTGCTGCTCGCGGCGCAGCGCGCGCCGCGAGCGCAGGCGCTGGATCGCCATGGGCACCAGCGCAAGCAGCGCCAGCGCGATGATCGGAAAGAGCACGCGCGGTCGCAGCAAAAGGTCCGGGCCGATCGTCCCGCCGTGGGCGAGCGATTGCGCGAGGCCGGCACCGATCGCGGTTTCGAACACCGCCATCACGCAGCCGCCGGCGAATGTCGCCAGGGCGAACAGCCAGAGCGGACAACGCAGCCACGCCAGCGCCACCGTGACGCCGCCGAAGGGCAGCACCGGCACGAGCCGCAGGAACAACGTGTAGCCCACCGGATGCCGCAGATAGCCGCGCCGTATGCGCTCGGCCATTTGCGGAGGCGGGCGCGTGCCCGAGCCGAACGCATGCCGGGCTGCGAAGAACAACATCAATGATCCCAGCAACTCGCCGGTCGCGGTTAGGAAGGTGGCATAGAGAACGCCGAAAAGCATGCCGCCGGCCAGGATCACGACCCAGGAAGCCGGCACGCCGGTGCCGATCACCAGCGCGACCGCGGCGATGTAGAGACACACCGCCAACGCAGGGTGCGTGTCCACTGCATCGTGCAACTGCTGCTGCTGCGCAATCAGCTCATGAGGACGAAAGCGGTCCAGCGCACCGGTTGCCCACAACGCCACGCCGATCGCGACCAGCAACAGCAGGGGCAGGACGGCGCGCAGTCGGCTCATCGGGAAAGATCTTGGCGCACGCCGGTCTGGAAACAGGCGGCAAGCATAACCTTGCGTGCATGTGTGCCGTCAATGCGGGAGCCGGAGATCACGCGAACTTCTCCTGCAGTTCGCCGTGGCTCACCGCCTCGTTGAAAAACGCGAAGCTGCCGCGTTCGCGCATTTCCTTCGCCGCCCGCAGCAGTGCACCGTACGCCACGCGCGTGAGTGCGCCGCCCACGCTGATCCGGCGCACGCCCATCTTCGAAAGCGTGTCGCGGTCGAACGTCGCATTCGCCAGCACGTTGATCGGTCGATCCACTGCGCGCAGCACGGCTTCGACCTGTTCCGGCGTGCGCAGGCCGGGTGCATACAGCACGTCCGCTCCCGCTTCCTGGTACGCGCGCAGCCGCGCGACCGTATCTTCCAGATCAGGCCGACCGACCAGGAAATTTTCCGCGCGCGCCGTCAGCGTGAACGGAAACGGCAGTGAGCGCGCCGCCTGTACGGCCGCACGCACGCGTGCGACCGCGTGATCGAGTTCGTAGAGCGGATGCGTCGGGTCGCCGCTGGCATCCTCGATCGACCCGCCGACCGCACCGGCTTCGGCGGTCAGGCGGATGGTTTCCGCGACCGTCGCCGGATCGTGGCCGAAGCCGTTCTCCAGATCCACGCTGAGCGGCAGGTTGGTTGCGGAGGCCAGTTCGTGCACGTGCGCCATCATCCGTTCGCGGCCGACCTGGTTGTCGCACAGGCCGAGCGCGAACGCGCAGCCGGCGCTGGTGGTGGCCAGGGCTTCGAAGCCGGCCTGCTCAAGCAATCGCGCGCTGCCGCGATCCCACGGATTGGGGATGATGAAAGCGCCTTCGCGCGCATGCAGCGCGCGGAACCGTGCGGCTTTCTCGTGTTGCGTGGTCATGGGGGCTCCTTGGGGCAATTGCAAAAATATGTGGCGTTCGGGCGCGCGTGAATTCACACAAGGTAGTGTGCAATCAGTGCCGCCGGTCATGGTGCCGGGCGACTGCTTCCGGTATACAGTACTCCAGCGTATTCATGGCAAGGGCGCGGGGACTGCAAACCGCGCCAGCCAGAATGGGGGAGCGAGCATGGCACCCGAATCTCAGGCGCGCCCGCAGAGCGACGACCACTACGAATTGCTGTTCGTCGCCAATCCGTTGCCGATGTGGGTGTTCGAGATCGCCACCGGCCGGTTCCTCGCGGTCAACGCGCAGGCGTGCGCGCAGTACGGCTACAGCGAGGAGGAATTCCTCGCGATGTCCATTGCCGACATCCGCCCTTCGGAAGAGGCCGAGCACCTGCACCAGGTGCGCTCCACCGGGCCCGCGGGTCACCGCACTTTCGGCGTCTGGAAGCACCGCCGAAAAGACGGCACGCTGATGGATGTCGAGATCACGTCCGACGACATCGTGTTCCGCGGCAAACAGGCGCGGCTGGTGCTGGCCAACGACGTCACCGAGCGGACCCGGATCGCGGCCGAACTCCGCCGGAGCCATGAGCGCCTCGACTACGCCATGCGCGCAACCTCGGACGCGGTGTGGGACCGGGACATCGTGAACAAGACGATGTGGTGGAATCGTGGCTTGCAGCAGCTGTTCGGGATTCCCGCCGAAGAGGTGGTGGGAACCATCGAATGGGCGCGCGAGCGTGTTCACCCCGAAGATCGCGAGCGCGTCGTCCGCAGCGTCGAGGAGTCGATCGCGACCGGCGTCGAGCAATGGGCCATCGAGCATCGATACCGGCGCCAGGACGGCAGCTACGCGTACGTGTACAACCGCGCATTCGTGATCCGCGATGCCAACGGCAAGCCGGTGCGCATGGTCGGTGCGATGACCGACCTCTCGGATCGCAAGCAGCGCGAAGATCGGCTGCGCGAGCAGGCGACGCTGCTCGACCGGGCGACCGACGCCATCCTGGTGCGTGGCCTCGATCATCGCATCCGGTACTGGAACAAAGCCGCGGAAGCGATGTACGGCATCCCTCGCGAGCAGGCGATCGGAAGGATGGTCGAGGAGATCGTGGTCTACGACGATCTGGCGGCTTTCCAGAGGGCCGATGCGCAGGTGTTCGAGCAGGGGGAATGGTCCGGGCGGCTCCGGCAGCAGACGGCGGGCGGGAAGGTCATCACGGTCGAGGGCCACTGGACGCTGCTGCGCGACGACCAGGGCAATCCCAACGGGGTGTTGAAAATCCACACCGACGTCAGCGAGCGGATGGAACTTGAGCACCGGCTGGCGCAATCGCAGAAGCTGGAGGCGATCGGGCAGTTGACCGGCGGCATCGCCCACGACTTCAACAACCTGCTGACGGTGATCATCGGCAATGCCGACGCGCTGGCGGAAGAACTTGCGAAGGAGTCCCAGGTCCTGCCGCTGGTGGAGATGATCCGCGCCGCCGGCGAGCGGGGCGCGGCGCTGACCAGCCACCTGCTGGCTTTCGCCCGGCGCCAGGCGCTGGAGCCGAAGGTCGTGCGACCGGACGAGCTGATAGACGGCATGCGCAATCTGCTGCGGCGCACGCTGGGCGAGAACATCGAACTGGAGGTGCTGCACGCGCCCGGACTGGCGAGCGTGTCGGTGGATCCGACCCAGTTCGAGTCGGCACTGCTGAATCTCTGCATCAACGCGCGCGACGCCATGCCGGGCAGCGGCAAACTGATGATCGAAACCAGCAATGTGGTGCTCGATCAGCATTACGCCGATCAGCGCGCGGATGTGGCGCCCGGCGCGTATGTGCGGATTGCAGTCTCCGATACCGGCACCGGCATGAGCGCCGCGGACGCGGCGCGCGCCTTCGATCCCTTCTTCACCACCAAGCCGCGGGGCAAGGGCAGCGGTCTGGGCCTGAGCATGGTGTATGGCTTCACCAAGCAGTCGGGAGGCCATGTCGCCATCTACTCGGAACTGGGCCACGGCACGGTGGTGACGCTGTACCTGCGCCAGGTGGAAAGCGCGATCGAGCCGGAGCCGCCTGTCGAACCCGAGCATCTCTCTCGCGGCGGGGAAAGGATCCTGCTGGTCGAGGACGACGACCTGGTGCGCGAGCACGCACTGCGCCTGCTGCAAAGCAAGGGCTACGAAGTCACGGCGGCCACCAACGGGCCCGAGGCGCTGGACCTGCTGCGCAGGGGCGTGCCCTGCGACCTGCTGTT
>DASSFA010000059.1:0-2796 GCA_035694895.1 Rhodanobacteraceae bacterium
GCCCCTCACCCCCACCCCTCTCCCGGTGGGAAAGGGGCTTCAAAGCGTATCCCGCATCCACGTGATCGAGCCGGATCAGCGCGTGCGGCAATTTCTTCGGTTCGGGGAAGCCGATGTGCAGCGCGCGTTCGGCGCGCACCGCCTCGGTGCCGCTCAGCTTGGCCAGCCGCTTCATGCGCGACTGCGCCTGCTTCGCCCTGCTGGCTTTGGCCTTGAAACGCGCGATGAAGCTTTCCAGGTGCGCGCGTTCGGCCTGCTGCTTTTCAAACGCGATCTGCTGCAGGCGCAAGTGTTCGGCGCGCTGGCGCTCGAAATCGGTGTAGTTGCCGGTGTACAGCTTCGCGCGGCCCTCGTGCAGGTGCAGGACATGCGTGCTGATGCCGTCCAGGAATTCGCGGTCGTGCGAGATCAGCATCAGGGTGCCGGGATATTTCAGCAGCCACTGCTCCAGCCACAGCACCGCGTCGAGGTCGAGATGGTTGGTCGGTTCGTCGAGCAGCAACAGATCGCTCGGCGTCATCAGCGCGCGTGCCAGGTTGAGGCGCGCGCGCCAGCCGCCGGAGAATTCCGCCACACTGCGCGCGTGGGTTGATGCGGGGAAGCCGAGGCCGTGCAGCAGGCGGCCCGCACGTGCGGTTGCGTCGTAGCCGTTGAGTTCTTCCAGCCTGTGATGTGCCGCGGCCACCGCGTCGTAATCCTCGCGCGCCATCGCTTCGGCTTCGTCGCGCAGTACCGCCGCAACCTCCGCGTCGCCGGCGAGCACGAAATCCAGCGCGGAATCCGGCAGCGCCGGCGTCTCCTGCGCGACGCTGGCGATGCGCAATCGCTGCGGTACGTCCAGGTCGCCGCGATCGGCTTCCAGTTCACCGAGCAGCGCCGCGAACAGCGACGACTTGCCGCAGCCGTTGCGCCCGACCACGCCCAGCCGCCAGCCCGCGTGCAGGGCCAGGTCGACATCGGACAGCAGCAGCCGTTCACCCCGGCGCAGGGCGAAATTCCGGAAAGCGATCATCGCGGCATTTTAGCAAGCGCGCCTTGACGGAAACGACGTCTTGTCCCCGTTTCGGGCGCGCGCTGAACCGGATTTGGGCAGGAAATGGCATAGAAACCGGACAGGCCCGCAGCGAAAGATCCCGGCGAAGCCGCAACGCGGTTGCGGCCCGGACCCATCACCCAGGAACGGAGATGACAGCATGAAACGCGCAGCGATCCTGTACGCATTCGGCGCCCTGGCGCTCGGCACCAGCGTGGGAGCCCTGGCCCAGGGCGGGCGGCCGGCCGTGGCCGTGATTGATTTCACCAACGACGGAAGCGGCGCGACCTGGTTCCACGGCGATGTCGGCCATCAACTTGCTAGCGTGCTCAGCAACGAGCTGTCTTCCACCGGCGACTTCAACGTGGTCGAGCGTCAGAAGGTCAATGCGGTGCTGGCCGAGCAGGATTTCGCCAATTCCGGACGCGTGCGCCGCGGCAGCGGGCCGGCCACCGGCAACATCACCGGCGCGAGATACCTGATCACCGGCACGGTCACCTCTTACACCGAAAACACATCCGATACCGGCGGCGGCCTCAGCTTCCGCGGCTTCCATGTCGGCGGCGGCAAGAGCCAGGCCTACGTCGCGATAGACCTGCGGGTGGTGGATGCCGAAACCTCCGAGGTGCTGTTTTCGCGCACGGTCGAAGGCCGCAGCACCGACAGCAACGTGGATGTCGGCGGTTCGACCTGGTACGGCATCGGCGGCGATTTCCACCACGCAAACAACACCCCGGCCAGCAAGGCCGTGCGCGCGGCGCTGGTGGAGGCGAGCAACTATCTCGATTGCGCAATGGTAAAGCGCGACGGCTGCATGGCCGGCTTCGATGCGAAAGAGCAGCGCCGCCGCAACAGTGACAAGGACGTGCTGAACCTCGACGGCGGTTGAGCGGCGCCGAAGAAGGGCGCACGCAGGTTCCACTGTCATTCGATCAGGAGATCCCGATGAACGCTCGATTTTCGTTGCTTCGCGCCAGGATGGCACCGACCATGTTGGCAGCTGCCGTTGCCCTGGCTTTCGGTTTGAGCGCGCCCGTGCAGGCGCAATACACTTACCCCGGCACCGCGAGCAGCAGCGGCCATATCGTCAGGGAGCACGAGAGCCCGGTGCGCGAACGTGCTGGGTACGGGGGCGCGCCGTCGCGGTACGGCAATCCGGGCATGGGGCGCGGAGCCTTGAACTACGGCACTTCGCAAAGCGCCGCCGGCTATCGGAATACGGTCACCGGACAGTCGAGTGGCCCGAACACCAAAGTCACCGGACAGCAGGACTCGTTCAGCGGACCGAACGGCCAGGTGAACATGGGCAATCAGAAGGTGACCGGCCCGAACGGCCAGGTAGTCGGCCAGCAATCGCCAGGTGGCAAGTACGGCGGCGGTTATGGCCAGCAGAAGGGCGCCGGGATCGGCTACGGCAGCAATGGGGCGGGCGTGATCACCCAGACCGGCAGCACGCCGGGGATGGCAAGCGCCAACGGGATGAACATGAACAATGGCGGTTCGTCGGGCGCTTCAGAGCAGGCGGGAGCCCCGGACAGTTTCGGTGAATGGGTGCATCGAAAGGCCGCCGACAGCGATCCGAACGTGGTGAGCACCACATCATCGGACAATGGAACCCTGACATGGCACGGCGATCAGAAGTGGTCGGGTACGGATGACGCGGGCCTGACCTGGAACAACGGGAAGCCCTGGAACGGGCCCGATGGAAACGGCGGCAGCTACCAGAACGGACATCACGTCGTGGGAGTGCAGAATCAGGATTC
>DASSFA010000060.1:0-4364 GCA_035694895.1 Rhodanobacteraceae bacterium
GATCGGAGAATCGATGCAAAAGCACCTGGCGCAGGAGCTTTGCGGAGGTTCGCCATGCGTTATGAGCTCTACTACTGGCCGACCATCCAGGGGCGCGGCGAATTCGTCCGGCTCGCGCTGGAGGACGCCGGCGCCGATTACGTGGACGTCGCACGACTTCCCGAGGCTTCCGGTGGCGGCGAAGCCGCGCTGCTGCAGCGAATGCAGGAAGGCGATGGCGTCCATCCACCCTTCGCGCCGCCGTTCCTGAAGGCCGGCCGCGCGCTGATTGCGCAAACCGCCAATATCCTGCTTTTCCTGGGCCCGCGCCTCGATCTTGTGCCCGCGGACGAAACCGGCCGGCTGTGGACGCACCAGCTGCAGCTCACGGTCGCGGACCTGGTGGCCGAAGTGCACGACAGCCATCACCCGATCGCAAGCGCGCTGTACTACGAGGATCAGCAGGACGAAGCGAAGCGGCGTGCCGCCGATCTGCGTCGGCGCAGACTCCCGAAGTACCTGAAGTATTTCGAACGCGTGCTGGCCCTGAACGCGCGCGGCCGCAGTCGCTGCCTGGTCGGAAGTGCCACGACCTACGCGGACCTTTCACTGTTCCAGATCATCGAGGGCCTTCGTTACGCCTTTCCGCGCACGCTGCGCAAACTGGAACCGGCGTTGCCACTGACAATGGAACTGCACGACCGCGTGGCGCAACGGCCCGGCATCGCGGCGTACCTGGCCTCGCCCCGACGGATTCCGTTCAACAACGAAGGAATATTCCGCCGCTATCCCGAACTCGACGGATGAGACCGGGAGTTTTGCGCCGGAATGCCGGCGGCTTCAGTCGCCGCCGCTGCCGGCCGGCTTCGGCGGCGCGCCCCACTGGTAAATCGTGTAATACACCGGATCCACCGGCCCCATCCGCGGATCGCGGATCAGCTTGCCGGTGCCGCCGTTGACCATGAAGGTCTGGGTCACCCCGTTCTTCGGCGTGATGCGCACCATGTAAAGCGTTGCGCCGTGCCGGTATTCCTCGACCGTGTCGCCGTTGGCTTCGGTTTTCACCGCAACGGTCGGCGCCTGCTGGCCATTGGCCGCGCGCAACGATGGCGCTTCCGAAGGCGGGATGCTGCTGCTCGGCAGCGGAATGGATTGCACGCCCTTGTCGTTGATGTCCGGCGGCGGCAGGCCGGAGCGCGGCGGCGGCGGCGCGGAATGCGCGGTCGCCAGTACCTGGGTCTGCGCGGAAGCAGCCAGTGGCAGCGCCGCGAAAAGGACCAGAACAAGAGCAAAAGCGCGTGTCATGGCAAGCTTCCAATGTCGGGATCGTCAGGATACACCGCGCCGCTGAACGCAGTGTGCGCCGTGCGACAATCCGCCGATGCCTACACTCGTCCTGATTGACGGTTCCAGTTATCTCTACCGCGCGTTCCACGCGCTGCCCCCGCTTTCCAATCCGGCCGGCGAGCCGACCGGCGCGCTGTTCGGCGTGGTCAACATGTTGCGCGCCACCCTGAACGCGAAGCCCGATTACGCGGCGTTCGTACAGGACGCCTCCGGCCCGACCTTCCGCGACGCGCTGTACGCCGAATACAAGGCCAACCGTGCGCCGATGCCGGACGACCTGCGCGCGCAGGTCGAGCCGATGCTGAAGATCGTGCGCGCACTGGGCCTTCCGATCCTGCGCGTGCAGGGCGTGGAAGCCGACGACGTGATCGGCACGCTCGCGAAGCAAGGGGCCGAGCAAGGCATCGAGGTCACCATTTCCACCGGCGACAAGGACTTCGCGCAACTGGTCGGGCCGCACATCACGCTGGTCAACACCATGTCGGGCAGCGTGCTGGATCGCGACGGCGTGATCGAGAAATTCGGCGTGCCGCCGGAGCGCGTGATCGATCTGCTGGCCCTGATGGGCGACACGGTCGACAACATTCCCGGCGTGCCCAAGTGCGGCCCCAAGACCGCGGCGAAATGGATCGGCCAGTACGGCGACCTGGACGGCGTGATCGCGCACGCCGGCGAGGTGGGCGGCAAGATCGGCGAGAACCTGCGTGCAACGCTGCCGCAACTGCCGCTGTCGCGGCAACTGGCCACGATCAAGACCGATTGCGAACTGGAGGTCGGCCCGACCGACCTCGTCCTGCGTCCTCGCGACGTGGACGTATTGCGCGAGCTGTACACGCGCTATGCGTTCACGCAGGCGTTGAAGGAGCTCGATGCGGCGGGAGGCGGGGCCAAAAAGGGGTCAGGTTCATTTTCGGATACGACGCCCACGCCACCGCCAGACACCGACACGAAAATGAACCTGGCCCCTTTTCGCCCTTTTCGCCAACCCGGCGAATACGAACTGGTCACCACGCGCGCGCAACTGGATGCATGGCTAGAAAAATTGCGCAGCGCCGAACTGATCGCCTTCGACACCGAAACCACCTCGCTGGACGCGATGGATGCGGAGCTGGTCGGGCTTTCCTTCGCGGTGGAAGCCGGGCGCGCCTGCTACATCCCGGTCGGCCACGACTATCCCGGCGCACCAGCGCAACTGCCGCGCGAGGAAGTGCTGTCCGCACTGAAGCCGGTCCTTGAGGATGCGAACCGGCCCAAACTCGGCCAGAACGCCAAGTACGACCTCAACGTGCTGTCTTCGTGCGGCATCACCGTGCACGGACTGGCCTTCGACAGCATGCTGGAATCCTATGTGCTGAACGCCACCGCCGGCCGCCACGACATGGACACGCTGGCCAAGCGGCATCTCGATTACGACACGGTCAAGTACAGCGAGGTCACCGGCAAGGGTTCGAGGCAGATTTCGTTCTCGCAGGTGGACCTGGACACCGCGTGCCGCTACGCCGCGGAAGATGCGGATGTCACCCTGCGCCTGCATCAGGCATTGTGGCCACAGGTGCAGGCGCAGCCGCACACGAAGCTGCTGTTCGAGGAAATCGAACTGCCGCTGGTGGGAGTGCTGGCGCGCATGGAGCAGCGCGGCGTGCTGGTGGATGCGGCCACGCTCAGGCGCCAGAGCGATGAACTGGGCAAGCGCATGCACGAGCTGCAGCAGCGCGCCTTCGCCGTGGTCGGCCATGAGTTCAACGTGGACTCGCCCAAGCAGTTGCAGTCGCTGCTGTTCGAGGAACTCAACCTGCCGGCGCTGATGAAAACGCCCACCGGCCAGCCTTCCACCAACGAGGAGGCGCTCGAAGCGATCGCCGACCAGCACGAATTGCCGCGCGTGATCCTCGACTACCGCGCGCTGGCCAAGCTGCGCAGCACCTACACGGACAAGCTGCCGCTGATGATCAATCCGCGCACCGGCCGCGTGCACACCTGCTATCACCAGGCCGCGGTCGCGACCGGACGCGTGTCGTCCACCGATCCGAACCTGCAGAACATCCCGATCAAGTCCGAGGAAGGCCGGCGTATCCGCCAGGCCTTCGTCGCGCCGCCGGGCTGGAAGGTCGTCGCGGCGGACTATTCGCAGATCGAGTTGCGGATCATGGCGCACCTGTCCGGCGACGCCACGCTGATCCGCGCGTTCAGGGAAGGCGCGGACGTGCATCGCGCCACCGCGGCGGAAGTGTTCGGCGTGTCGCCCGACCAGGTGGATGCGAACCAGCGCCGCGCCGCCAAGGTCGTCAACTTCGGCCTGATGTACGGCATGAGCGCGCATGGATTGTCGCGTGCGCTCGGTATCGGCCGGCTGGAAGCGGGTGAATACATCGCGCGCTATTTCGAACGCTTCCCCGGCGTGCGCGCATTCATGGATTCGACCCGCGAGCAGGCGCAGCGCGACGGGTACGTGGAAACGCTGTTCGGCCGGCGGCTGTATCTCGAATCATTGCGTTCGCGCAACGCGGCGCAGCGCGCCGGCGCCGAACGCGCGGCGATCAACGCACCGATGCAGGGCACGGCCGCCGACATCATCAAACGCGCGATGATCGCGATCGATGCCTGGCTGTCAAAACGTGGCGACGCGCACATGCTGATGCAGGTGCACGACGAACTGGTGTTCGAGGTGAAAGCCGAATCGCTGGACGAAATCGCCGCGGGCGTGCAGGAGCGGATGCAGGCAGGCGCGCAACTCTCCGTGCCTTTGCTGGTCGAAGTGGGGACAGGCGCCAACTGGGACGAAGCGCATTGAGGGAAAGGGGAAGAGGGAGACGAGGGACGCAAGCAGACAGCGAGTCTCACGTCTCCGTTTGGCCGTCCAAACGCCCGTTCCCTGCCGGAAGTCATGCCGATTCCGGAGCATGAATCCCCCCTGAATTGACCCCGAAAACTCATTTGAACTTAACGACCCGCGTGCTTATCTAAGCATCGGACGCACGCAACGGCGTCCGGGTTTCACTCACCTCCCTGAGTGAACCGCAGGGGTCGAATCCCTCCCC
>DASSFA010000061.1:0-5851 GCA_035694895.1 Rhodanobacteraceae bacterium
CATGCCGGCCACCATGCCGCCGTTGACCAGCACGTAGACGAAGAAGCTCATGCCGATCGCGCCGGCCAGCAGGCGCGAATAGGTGTCGCGCGCGTTCGCCGCGATCCACAGGCAGCGGCCGACGATGAACGCGTACAGCGCCAGCAGCAGCAGCACGCCGACCAGGCCGAATTCCTCCGAGAACACCGCGAAGATGAAGTCGGTGGTGTGCTCGGGCAGGAATTCCAGCCGCGATTGCGTGCCGTGGTGCCAGCCCTTGCCGAACACGCCGCCGGAACCGACCGCGATCATGGACTGGATGATGTGCCAGCCGTTGCCGAGCGGATCGTTCTCCGGATGCAAAAAGGTCAGCACGCGCTGGCGCTGGTAGTCGTGCAGGAAGTGCCAGGCCACCGGCGCGGCGCCCGCGAACGCGCCGAGCATCAGGCCCACGCGCCACCAGGCGATGCCGGACAGGAACAGCACGAAGATGCCGGACGCCGCGACCAGCAGCGCGGTACCGAGGTCGGGTTGCTTGGCGATCAACACAGAGGGGATCGCGATCAGCAAGCCGACGATGGCGATGTCCTTCCAGCCCGGCGGCAGATGCCGCGGATGCAGGTACCAGGCGATCATCATCGGCATCGAGAGCTTCAGGAACTCCGACGGCTGGAAGCGGATCACGCCCAGATCCAGCCAGCGGTTGGCGCCGCGGCCTTCGCCCAGCACAACAACGATCACCAGCAGGAAACTGCTGAACGCGTAGAACCATGGCGTCCAGGTGCGCAGCAGCGTCGGCGGAATGCGCGCGACGACGAGCATCAGGATCGCGCCGAGTACGAAGCGCGCGGCCTGGCCGCCGATCACGCCGAGGTCCAGGTCGCTGGCGCTGTACAGGGTGACGAGCCCGACGCACGCCAGCAGGAACAGCGCGCCGGCCAGCGGCAGGTCGATGCCGGCGTGGCGCCACAGGTGCCGGCCGAAGCGCAGCGCGCGTGCGCGCAAGGTGGCGACGATCGCGTTCATTGCGCGCCCTTCGTTGCAGTGGCGGGCGTGTTCGCGCTCGCAGTCACCGTGGCCGGCGGCAGCGATGACGCGGGTTGTTCTGCAAGCCAGGCATCCAGCATCTTGCGCGCGATCGGCGCCGCGTCGGAGCCACCCCACGCGCCGGCTTCCAGCACCACCGCGACGGCGATGCGCGGCGAATCCGCGGGCGTGAAGCAGATGAACCACGCACGATGGCGCGCTGCGAGGATCGCCTTGTCCTTGGTGTCGGTCCACTCGTCCGTCTTGCGCGAATAGCGCTCGGCGGTGCCCGTCTTGCCCGCGATCAGGTAGGGGAAGCCCTTGCCGATGCCGGCGGCATAAGCGGTGCCCTTGGGATCGTTAACGACGCCGATCATGCCCTGCAGGACCGCGTCGTAATCGGCCGGGTTCTTGATCGCGCTCGGCCCGGAAGGCGGATCGGCCACCAACGCCACCGGCGCGTGCAGGCCGTCGCTGGTACCGCGCAGCAGGTGCGGCGTGTGCGGCACGCCGCGATCGGCCAGCATCGCCACCGCGTGCGCGAGCTGCATCGGCGTCACCATCCAGTACCCCTGGCCGATGCCAGCGATGACGGTTTCGCCCGCGTACCACGGCTGGTTGTAGGTGGCGCGCTTCCATGCCGGCGAAGGCAGCACGCCGCCGCTTTCGGCGGGAAGATCCACGCCGGTCTCGCTGCCGAAACCGAACCTGGACAGGAAGGCGTCCATCTTGTCGATGCCCATGTCCAGTGCCAGCGAATAGAAATAGGTGTTGACCGACTGGATAATGGCCTTGCGCAGGTCGGTCACGCCGACGCCGCCCTTCACGTCGTCGCGATAGCCGCGTGAGACACCCGGGATATAGAACGTGCCGGTGGACACCACGGTGTCTTCCGGCGTGCGGAAGCCCAGTTCCAGTCCGGCCAGCCCCATGAACGGCTTCACCGTGGAACCCGGCGGATAGCCGCCGCGCAGCGCGCGATTCAGCAGCGGCTTGTCCGGATCGTGCAGCAGGTCGGAGTAATCGGCCCGGCTGATGCCGTTGACGAAGAGATTGGGATCGAAGCTCGGCACCGTCACCATGGCCAGCACTTCGCCGCTGCGCGGATCGATGGCCACGGCCGCCCCCGGCCGGCCGTCGAAGGCGTCGATCGCCGCCTTCTGGATGCGCGCGTCGATGCTGAGGTAAAGGTTCTGCCCGGGCTTCGGCGCCACGCGCTCCAGCACGCGTTGCGGCCGCTGGTCGGCGTTCACTTCCACCAGTTCGTAGCCGGGCGTGCCGTGCAGCTTGTCCTCGTAATATTTTTCGATGCCGGACTTGCCGATGTGCGTGGTGCCGGCGTAGCGGTCGGGATCGAGTTTCTCCTGCTCCTTCTCGTCGATCCGCGCCACGTAGCCGACCACGTGCGCGAACTCCGCACCGAACGGGTAATTGCGGGTGAGGTAGGGCACCACGTCCACGCCGGGGAATTTCCAGGCGTTGACCGCGAAGCGATCCATCTCGTCCTCGGTCAGGTGGAACTTCAGCGGCACGCCCTCGAACGGGCGATGCTGCTTCAGTGATCGCTTGAAGCTCTGGAGGTCGTCATCGGTCAGCGGCACCACCGCCGAGAGCCGCTGCAGCATGTCGTCCATGTGCTTGATCTTTTCCGGCGTCACTTCCAGCCGGAACGCCGGCACGTTGTCGGCCAGCAGCACGCCATTGCGGTCGTAGATCAGCCCGCGCGGCGGCGGCAGATGCCGCAGATGCACGCGGTTGGCCTGCGAGCGCGTCGAAAACTCGTCGTGCCGCATCACCTGCAGGAAGAAGAACCGCCCGCCCAGCACGCACAAGGCCAGCACGATCAGCGCGAAGCCGGTCAGTGCGCGGCGACCGAAATGCGCGGATTCGCGATGAGCGTCCTTGAGGGTGCGCCTGGTGATCATGAGCGGCCGCTCATGTTTCCTTGGCGCGCAGGCGCGCGCGTACATCGTCGATCAGCAGGAACACGAACGGCCACGCGATCGTGCCGGTGAACGGCGCCAGCCAGAAGCTCGCACCCGGCCGCGGATCGCCGGCGAACAGCCGTACCACCAGCAGCAGGATGCGATCGTTCAACAGCAGCACCAGCACGGCCAGCGCCTGCTGCCACATCGGGAAGAAACGCAGGCGCGCACGGAAGCGCAGCACGATGAAGGTGAGCGCGGCGAGCCTCAGCGCCTGCTCGCCGAGCAGCGCGCCATCCAGAAGATCGGCGCCGAGGCCGACCAGGAATGCCAGGCCGATGCCGGTGCGCTCGGGCGCTTCCAGCGACCAGTAGATCAGCACCAGCGCCGGCCAGTACGGCTTCAACGGCGCCAGCGTCTGCGGCAGCGGCATCAGCATCAGCAACAGCGACAGGATGATGCTGCCGGCGAAAATCCAGAATTGCGCGCGCTGCTTGCTCATCGCTGCGTCACCGCATCGTTTTGCGCGGCGACGGGGCGGCCCCCTCCCGCTGGCGCTGCGCGCTCACGTGGAGGTGGATTCGTCGCGTTCGAAGAACCCGCGAGCGTTGCCGGTGGCCCGACCAATGGCGCTTCCTTCGGCGGGCCCACCTGTTCGGGCTGGTCGCGGAGCAGCAGGACCTCGCCGCTGCGCGCGAGCGCTGCCGCGGGTGTCGCGCTGGCCTGCGCGAACATGCCGGAAGGATCCGGCCCCACCTTCGCGATCGTGCCGACCGGGAAACCGGCCGGGAAACGCCCGCCCAGCCCCGACGTGGAAATGCGGTCGCCCACCTTCACGTCCGCCGACAGCGGGATGTCGGAAACGATCAGCCGGTCCGGCGCGCCGCTGCCGTGCGCGATGCCGCGCAGGCCGGAACGCTCGTCCACCACCGGAATCGAATGATTGGCGTCCGTTATCAGCAGCGCGACGGACGTGTGCGGGAGCACCTCGACGATCTGGCCCATCACGCCGTGTGCGTCGATCACCACCTGCCCGACATGCACGCCTTCCTTCGCCCCGGCATCGATCATCACGCGGTTGCGCGCGGGGCCGAGGTCCACGTCGATCAGTCGCGCCAGTTGCACATCCATGCCGAGCATGCGGCGCGTGTCCAGCAATTGCTTCAGGCGCGTGTTCTGCTCGGCGATCGCGTTCATGCGGTTGAGCCGCGCCTGCGCCAGCAGCAGCGCCTCGCGCAGGTGCTGGTTCTCATTGACCAGATCGCGATGCCCGGTGAAGGCGGTACGCAGGTTCTGCACGGCCTCGCCCGGCCAGGCCGCGGCCCGATAGATCGGTTCGATCGCGACGGATGCCGCATAACGCGCACGATGCAACCAGCCGTTGCGGTGGTCCAGCACCATCAGCGCGCAGGCCAGGGCGAGATATCCCATCAGGCGCAAGGTGCCCGCCGCGGCATCGGCGAAGATCGGGGAGGATTCCTTGTGCGGGAGCGCCATGGCCAGGAGCCGTCAGACGGGAGACGGGAGACGGGAAACGAAAGCGAAACGCAGCATCGCGCCGATTGGCAGGCCCGGGTGCGAGGGATGTGGCATCTGTCGTCTCCCGTCTCCCTCTCCCCGTCTCCCGGCTTTGCGAAACTTACTCCGACGCGAAGAAATCGCTTCCGTGCTGGTCGATCAATTCCAGCGCCCGGCCACCGCCGCGCGCCACGCAGGTCAGCGGGTCGTCCGCCACCTGCACGTGCAGGCCGGTTTCCTCGGAAATCAGCTTGTCGAGGTCGCGCAGCAGCGCGCCGCCACCGGTCAGCACGATGCCGCGCTCGGCCACGTCGGAACACAACTCCGGCGGTGTCTGCTCCAGGGCCGAACGCACTGCGGCGACGATGCCCGAGAGCGGCTCGTGCAGCGCCTCCAGCACTTCGGTGGAGTTGATCGTGAACACGCGCGGCACGCCCTCGGCGAGATTGCGCCCGGAGACTTCCATCTGGCGCACTTCCGCCGGTGCATACGCACAGCCGATTTCCATCTTGATGCGTTCGGCGGTGGATTCACCGATGAGCGTGCCATGGTTGCGGCGCACGTAATTGATGATGGCCTCGTCGAACCGATCGCCGCCGATGCGCACCGATTGCGAATAGACGATGCCGTTGAGCGAGATCACCGCCACTTCCGAAGTGCCGCCGCCGATGTCCAGCACCATCGCGCCGCGCGCCTCGTGAATCGGAATGCCGGCACCGATCGCCGCGGCCATCGGTTCCTCGATCAGGAATACGTCGCGCGCACCCGCGCCCTCGGCGGATTCCTTGATCGCGCGGCGCTCGACCTGGGTCGAACCGCACGGCACGCAGACCAGCACGCGCGGGCTGGGCCGCAGGAACCGCGAACGGTGCACGGTCTTGATGAAGAACTGCAGCATCGCCTCGGTCATGGTGAAGTCGGCGATGACGCCGTCCTTCATCGGCCGCACGGTGACGATGTTGCCGGGCGTGCGTCCGAGCATTCGCTTGGCCTCGCTGCCGACCGCCGCCACCGCGCGCGGGCCGCCCGGGCCGC
The DNA here is from genome assembly GCA_035694895.1 of Rhodanobacteraceae bacterium. Taxonomy (GTDB): domain Bacteria; phylum Pseudomonadota; class Gammaproteobacteria; order Xanthomonadales; family Rhodanobacteraceae; genus 66-474. Next base: position 5,484 of record DASSFA010000061.1, read on the forward strand.
GATCCTGCCGGATCGCCACCACCGAGGGTTCGTTGAGGACGATGCCCTGGCCGCGCACGTAGATCAGCGTGTTCGCGGTACCGAGGTCGATCGAGAGGTCGTTGGAGAAGATGCCGCGGAACAGTTTGAACATGCGCGAGCCGGCTCGTGAAGGCGGTGTGAGGCAGGGGAATGAACGCCGCAGTCTAGTGAGCCCGGTGCGCGCCCGCAAGCGCGTCGTGGTTAAAAAAGCCTTGTTGCATGCGGGTTCCGGCGGGGTCGTGATGGTGGTCACGCTCCCGCTTCGCTCCCCTCGTTGGGCTTGTCGATCTCCTTCAATGAAGTCATTCCCGCGAAAGCGGGAATCCAGTGTCTTTGCTGGTCGACAT
>DASSFA010000062.1:0-9788 GCA_035694895.1 Rhodanobacteraceae bacterium
GACGCCGAGCATCGCAGCCGGGTGCGCGGGAAAGGCGCGACTGTTCGAGCACAGGGACGTGCGAGTTCGCGCAGGCGCGCGCCCGGCGAGAAGCGCAGGGCAGTCGAGCCAACCGGATGTTGGCGAGACCGTAATGCCCGGCGCCAATGGCTTTGGTTACTTCCCCGAAAGGAAAGTAACCCGCGCCGCGGGATGGCGCGGAAAAAGACATGGATGTCGAACAGAACGCAGGGCGAGGCATCCGCCCCTTGCCGCGAAGGCGGGATGCGCTGCGCCACTCCCGCCCTACGGTATGCGCTATGAGCGCAGCCCGACTCCGCGGTGCAAAAGGGTCAGGGCAATCCCGCCCAGCACTGCCACGAACGCGCACATCACCACGTACGCGATCCACAGCGGCACGTCGCCCACGCCCAGCACACCGAAGCGGAAGGCGTTGACCATGTACAGGATCGGGTTCACCAGCGAGATCGCGTGCCAGGGCTCGCCCAGCATGTTGACCGAGTAGAACACGCCGCCGAGGTACGTGAGCGGCGTCAGCACGAAGGTCGGCACGATCGCGATGTCGTCGAACTTCTTGGCGAACATCGCGTTGATGAAGCCGGCGAGCGAGAAGATCGTCGCGCCCAGCAGCACCGTTGTCACTGCCACCAGCGGGTGCTCCAGTTTCAATGAGGTGAACAGCAGCGCGATTCCGAGCACGATCGCGCCGACCAGCAGCCCGCGCAGCACCGCACCGGCAACGTAGCCGGTCAGCACCACCCAGCTCGGCATCGGCGAAGCCAGCAGCTCCTCGACGTAGCGGCCGAACTTGGACCCGAAGAAGCTGGAGGTGATGTTGGAGTAGCAGTTGTTGATGATGCTCATCATCACCAGGCCCGGCACGATGTACTGCATGTAGGTGAAGCCGTGCATGGTGCCGATGCGGCGGCCGATCAGCGTGCCGAAGATCACGAAGTACAGCGTCATCGTGATGGCGGGCGGGATCAGCGTCTGCGTCCAGATGCGCAGCATGCGCCGCACTTCGCGGCGGGTGATCGTGTAGAGCGCGACCGCATTCGCGCGCGCGACGGAAAATTCGCGCGTACCTGCATTGATCGCTGCATCGGTGCGCACGTCGTTCATGCCGCCTTGCCCTGCATTCCGTTCTGCTCGACCAGCCGCACGAACAATTCCTCCAGCCGGTTGGTCTTGTTGCGCATCGAGGTGACGATGATGCCGCGCGCCGAGAGCATCGCGAACAGCGAGTTCAGGTCATGCTGCTTGGACATTTCCGCCTCCAGCGTATGGCCGTCGACGCAGGTCAGCTTCACGCCGGGTACGTCCGGCAGCGCGTCGCAATTGCCGCGGATGTCGAGCACGAAGGTCTCCACGTCCAGTTTGCCCAGCAGCGTGCGCATCGTGGTGTTCTCCACGATAGTGCCGTGGTCGATGATCGCGATGTTGCGGCACAGCTGTTCGGCTTCCTCGAGGTAATGTGTGGTGAGGATCACCGTGGTGCCGGCGCGGTTGATGCCGGTGATGAAATGCCACATCGAGCGGCGGATTTCGATGTCCACGCCGGCCGTGGGCTCGTCCAGGATCAGCAATCGCGGCTCGTTCATCATCGCGCGCGCGATCATCAGCCGCCGCTTCATGCCGCCGGACATCATGCGCGTGGGCTGGTGCGCCTTGTCCCAGATGCGCAGTTCGTTGAGGTATTTTTCCGCGCGTTTCGTCGCAATGGAACGCGGGATGCCATAGAAGCCGGCGACATTGACGCAGACCTCGAACGGCGTCTCGAACTGGTTGAAGTTGATTTCCTGCGGCACCAGTCCGATCTGGCGCATCACGCCGCCGCGATCCTGATGGATGGAGAGGCCGAACACGCGCGCGTCGCCCGCGGTCGGATTCACCAGCGAGGAGAGAATCCCGATCAGCGTGGACTTGCCCGCCCCGTTGGGCCCCAGCAGCGCGAAGAAGTCGCCCGGCGCGACGCGCAGGGAAACGCCCTTCAGCGCCTGCACGCCGTTGGAGTACGTCTTGCGAAGATCTATGGTTTCGAGCGCGGCGGTATCGCGCGCGGCTGCGGAATCGGACATGGGGCGCTAGTATATCGGGCTTTACCCGGGTTCTTTGGCTCCTGTGCCGCAACATTTTCAACTCAAGCTTGCAGACAGTTTCATGCTGGCGCCGACGGTCCGCCACCTGTCGTTCGAACGCGCCGACGGCACGCCGTTCGCATTCACGCCAGGGCAATTCATCCAGGTCCACTTCAACTACGCGGACGGCAAGCCGACCAAGCGCAGCTATTCGGTCGGCACGGTCGGCGAAGCACCGGGCACGGTGCGGCGGCTGGAGATCGCGGTGTCCTACGTGCAGGGCGGCGCGGCGACCGAACTGCTGGGCAACCTGCCGCACGGCGGAGAGGTCGAGGCCAGCGGGCCGTACGGGCGGTTCTGCCTGGACGAGAAGGACAGCAATCAGCGTTACCTGCTGATCGCGACCGGCACCGGCGTCACGCCCTATCGCGCGATGCTCCCGCAGATCGAGAAGCTGATCGCCGAGCGCGGCTGCCGGTTCGTGCTGCTGTACGGGGCCCGCAATGAACAGGAACTGTTGTACGGCGAGGAGTTCGATGCCTTCGCACGCACGCACGAGGGCTTCGATTTCCATCCCTGCTTCTCGCGCGGGCCGCGCGCGGCGCCTCGCGCGCACGATCGCCTCGGTTACGTGCAAAAGGTGCTGCCGGAATTCGAGCCGCGCCCCGAGCACGACATTGCCTACCTGTGCGGCAACCCGGACATGGTGGACGCCACCTTCAACGTGCTGAAGGAAGCGGGGTTGCCGGTACAGCACATCCGGCGCGAGAAGTACGTCTCTTCGCGGTAGAAGCGTATCCGGGGCCGCCCGGCGGTTCCTCACGATTGCAGTGGGTTGAAACCTGCCCTACCGTTCGCTTACGGGGGAGGCCGCCATGCACTTCGATCTCAACACCGCCGCGACCCTGGTAACGCTGGTCGTAATCATCGTCACCGCCGTTGCGGCGTTCGTGCAGCTGCGCCACATGCGCGCGAGCAATCAGTTGCAGGGCCTGCTGACCGTACTCGAGCGCGTCGAGAGCGCGAATTTCAATCACCTGGTGGACGGTGCCCGTCAAGTGCTCGGCGAAAAGTTGCCCGACCCCGCATACCGGCGCAGCATCGAGGAGGGAACGGTCAGCCGCACCGACAATCCGTGGCTGAACCTGTGCAACTCCTACGAATGGGTGGGCAGCCTGGTCCGGCGCGGCCTGATCGAGGAGGACCCGGTCATGGACATCTACGCCGATCGCATCATCGCCGCCTGGAAGACGACCGAACCAGCCGTCGCCATCGCACGCCGCGGTCGCGACGCAGGCGTGCTGGAAAATTTCGAGTACCTGTACATGCGCGCCCGCGAATATATCGCCCGCTACCCCGAAGGGATGTACCCCGCGCACATGCCGCGCGCAAAACTGCACGACGCCTGGGCGGAGGTCGATGCATCGAAGGCATCCGCCGAAGGATGAACCTGCTTCTGGTCGAGGATTCGCAACGCCTGCGCGACACGCTCGCGCGCGGACTGCGCGCGGCCGGTTTCACGGTGGATGTCGCCGCGGACGGCGTGGAGGCCAACGGATTCCTTGCCGGCTTCGACTACGATTTCGTGCTGCTGGATTTGGGGCTGCCGCGCATGGACGGATTCGGCGTGCTGCACGCCCTGCCCGCGGGTGGCCCGCGCCCGCGCGTGCTGGTGCTGTCCGCGCGCGACCAGGTGGGCGACCGCATCGATGCGCTGAATGCTGGCGCCGACGATTATCTGGTCAAGCCGTTCGCCTTCGAGGACGTGCTGGCGCGCCTGCACGCGCTCGCGCGGCGCCCCGCCGAGGCGCGCGCGGACGTGCTGGAGCACGCGGGCATCCGGCTGGACGCGCGCGCGCACCGGGCCACGTGCGGCGAGCGGACATTGAACCTGACCCCGCGCGAGTTCGCGCTGCTGGAGTTGCTGCTGCGCCATCGCGGGCGGGTGTTCACGCGCGCCGCGATCCTGGAGCGCATCGCCGGGAGCAGCAGCGAGGCATCGGATCGCAGCGTGGAGGTGCTGGTATTCGGATTGCGCCGCAAACTCGATGAAGCCGGCTGCGCGGGTGTGATCGAGAACCGTCGCGGCGCGGGCTACATCATCCCGTGAAGGGCTTTTCGCTCCGACTGCGCCTCACCCTGCTGCTCGCGCTGGCGACGCTGGTGGCGCTCGGCATCGCCGCGTGGATCGTGGACTGGCGTGCGGATGCGGAGATGCAGCAACGCTTTGACAGCGCGCTGCTCGCGCGCGCGCAGGCGTTCGCGGCGCTCGCGCGCGTCGAGGACGGCAGCATGATGGCAGTCAAGCCCGACGCGATCGCATCGGGCCTGTTTCCCGGCAGCACCGGCGCAAGCTGGTACGACTTGCGTTGTCGCGGCGCGCGCATCGCAAGCAGCGCCCAGCTTCCGCCGGCGATGGATTCCTCGGCAACCCCTCGGTTTGCCGACGCGCGTTTGCCGAATGGACGCCTGTTGCGCGAAGTCGCCCTTCGGTTCACGCCCGCCACGACCGCGCATTCACCCGCTTGCGAACTGTTTTACGCGCTGGATCGCGGTCCGCTCGACGAGATTCTTGGCACGCTGGATCTGATCCTGCTCGGCAGCATCCTCGGCGCCTGCCTGGTCGTCCTCGCCCTGACGCCATGGCTGGTGCGGCGCGGCCTTCGTCCACTCAGCACGCTGGATGCGGCAATGGCGCGGATCGGCCCCGACGCGCCGCGCGAACGGCTGCCGCGCGCCGACACGCGCGAGCTTGCGCCGCTGGTCGCGCGCTTCAACGAGGTGTTGGCGCGCATGGACGAAGGCCTCGCCCGCGAACGCCAGTTCGCCGCGGGGCTTGCGCACGAGCTGCGCACGCGACTGGCCGAACTGCGCACGATCGTGGACGTGGAGATGCGCTACCCGGGCGGGCGCGACTTGCACAGCGTGCTGGAAGAAATCGGCAGCATCGGCGGCGAACTGGAGGCAACCGTCGCCGCACTGCTGCAACTGACCCGCATCGAGTCCGGCGTGCAAACCGCGCAACACGAAACGGTGGACGTCCCGGCGCTGCTGACGCGCGTGCTGGCACGACACAACGACGCGCTGCTTGCACGCGGTTTGCGCGTGGAGCGCCACGAGGCGCAAGCGGAAGTTCGCATCGAAACCGATCCCGCGCTGCTGGAGATCGTGCTGGACAATCTGCTCGGCAACGCGGTGGCCTATGCGCCAGCGGATACCGTGGTGAGCGTAGGCGTCGCGCCGCAGCACATCCGGATCGGCAACCCCGCGCCGGGCCTGGGCGAAGAGGACCTCGCGCGTTTCGGCCAGCGCTTCTGGCGCAAGGGCATCGGTGAGGGCGCAGGGCACGCGGGGCTCGGGCTCGCGCTCTCGCAAGCCGCCGCGCACGCACTGGGGATGCGGCTGGATTTTGCGCTCGAATCAGGGATCTTGCGCGCGACGCTCGCGTGGTAATCCCCTATCCGATCCGTCCCTTCAACGACACCGCATCGAACGGGCCGCTCTCCGCGATCAGCGCGCGCGCATTGTCCTTCTGGTCCCACGTGTTCCAGAGCAGCACGCCGCGCACGCGCCCGTCCCTGAGGTAATACACCACGCCTTCGCGGTTCGGCTGCTTCCAGTCCTGGACCATTTGCAGGCGCGAGTCCAGGTCGCCCAGGGCCTCGTAACCCAGGTCGAACAGGTCGGAATAGAAATACGGCAGGTGCGTGTAGGGCCGATCGGCGCCGGCCATGTTGGCGCCCGCGTGCTCGCCCATGGTGAGCGCCGCATCCTCGTGCTCGACGCGGCGTCGCGTGCCGAGCGTCGCATCCGGATAATTCGCCACGTCGCCCGCGGCCCAGATGTCCGGCGCGGAAGTGCGCAAGTACGCGTCCACCACCACGCCGTTGTCCACCCGCAGGCCGGCCGATTGCGCGAGCTGCACGTTGGGCGTGATCCCCAGCCCCGCGACCACCCATTCCGCTTCCACGCTGCTGCCGTCGCGCAGGTTCAAGGTGACGCCTTCATCAGAGGCGCTGCCGGCTGTCACCATCGCGCCGCAGCGCACGTCCACGCCCTTGCCGCGGTAGTAGTCGGTGACGAAGCGCGCCAGCTCCGGCGGATACACGCGCGCGCCGATCGCGTCTTCGGCGACCAGTTGCGTCACCTTCGCGCCGTTCATCGCGAGCGCGGCGGCGATCTCGCTGCCGATGAAGCCGCCGCCGATCACCGCGATGCGGATGCCTTCGTGCAGCGCATCGCGGAGGACGTGGTAATCGTCCAGCACGCGGTAGTAGAGCACGCGGTCGCCTTCCAATCCGCCGATGCGTCGCGGCGTGCCGCCGGTGGCGAGCAGCAATTTGCCGTAACGGTAATGGTCGCCGTGGTCGTCGCGCACGGACTTGGCGTGCGGGTCGAGCGCCGTCGCATGCCGGCCGGGGAACAGCGTCGCCTGCACGCCTTCGATGTCGCGCCAGATGTCCTCGGGCTGCTTCTTGCCGTTCCACAGGTCCTTGGTGAGTGGCGGGCGATCGTATGGTGGGTGCGCTTCCGAGCCGATCATGCCGATGCTGCCACGCGGATCGCGCGCGCGGATGCCGTGCGCGGCGGCGGAAGCCGCCATGCCGGCGCCCAGGATCAGGTAGTCGTAGGCGTGTTCCATGGTTCTCCTTTGCGGTCATCCCTGGTCGCGGGCTTCGGAAAGCGGAGGTCCGTCCGCGCGTTGCGGTTCTTTCGGCTCGCGTCCTGCAACGCGATCCATTGTGCGCTTGATGATCCCAGGCGCCAAATGGTTCCCGGAATCCGTGCGCTACTGCCGCGCGCCGCGCAGGTTCTGCGGCATCGCGACGAAACCATGCGTCGCCCGCCACGGGTTGATGTCCAGTCCGCCGCGGCGGGTGAAGCGCGCGTACACGCTCAACGCGCGCGGCGCGCAACGCGCCATGATGTCCACGAAGATGCGCTCCACGCACGCCTCGTGGAACCCGCAGTGGTTGCGATAGGAAACCAGATAGCGCAGCAGACCGGCGTGATCCATCGGCGCGCCGGCGTAATGGATCTGCAGCGCGGCCCAGTCCGGCTGTCCGGTCACCGGGCAGTTGGAACGGAACGATTGCGTGGTCAGCGCCTCCTCGATGTGGCGCGCGTGCGTGTTGGCGCACAGGTGATCCGGCTGCGGCGGTCCGTAGTCGGCGATGTCGAGCTCCATGTCGTCGAGCGAGGCGCCGGGCAGTTCGGCGATCTTCTGCGATGCGAAGTCGTGGGACCCGACCAAAGCGACTTCGACATTCGCGCCCGCTGCGACGGAGAGATCGCGTGCGATGCTTGCGCCCAGCACTGCGGCATCATCGAAACGCGTCTGCGCGTAGCCGTTCAGGTACAGCTTCAGTGACTTGGATTCGACCAGGTTCGGCGAATCGGCCGGCACGCGCAGCTCGGCGATCGCGACGCGCGGCTTGCCGCGCGCATCCAGCCAGGACAGTTCGTAGGCGTTCCAGATGTCCGCGCCGGCGAATGGCAGCGCGCGCGCATCCAGACCGAGTTCCGCGCGCGACTGCGAGCGCGCGATCGGGAACAGCACGCGCGCGTCCAGCGAGTCGGGATAGGTAACCTCGCGGCCGAGCGGGATGGTGTTTTGAGAAGTCATGGGAACGTGGAATTCTTGATGCCAGATGCGGGCAGTGAGCCAGTGACTGCACCATGGCGCGCGCTCCGATCGGCATCCATGCCTCACCCGACCAGGCGGCGCGATCTGCCATTCAAGGCAGATCGCAAACGCCTAGTCGACCACCGGCGCCACGATGTACTGCTCCAGCTTGCCATCGGGCATCGCGTAGGTGCTCAGGCTGAGCGTTACTTTCGGGAAAGTGATCTTGTAGGCGCGCATGGTCATGCCGCCGCGCAGACGCCAGGCGGTCTGCTCGAATTCCTGCGGCGCGCCCAGGGGCGCCAGGCTGTTCGCGTAATCCCCCAGCGCGGTCGCGTCGAAATACGCATTGCAGTTCGAGGTCAACAGCGCGCGGTCGATCCTGCCGTGCTGCAGGCCGGTGAAGACTTCGCGCGCCTGCGCCAGCGCCTTGGCAGCGGCCGGATCCTGCACGTCGAACAGCACCTTGGCGACGGCCTTGGCGACGAGATCCGAGGCGGGCGTCGCATCCTGGTTCACCAGCACCACCACCGCCGCGTCGTCATCCGGATAGATCACGTTCATCGCCGTGAAGCCGGACACCTCGCCGCTGTGGCTGATCACGCGGCGCCCGCCTTCGCTGCCCACGTGCACGCCGAGGCCGTACTGCGAACCGAGCCCATCGTTCAACACGACCTCGGTCTCCATGGCGTGGTACGAGGACGGTTGCAGCAAGCTCTGCTTCAGCACCGAAATGTCCCACTGCGCCAGGTCTTGCGCGGTCATCGCCAGCTCGCCGGCGCCGAACATCCAGCCCGCGCCTTCCTTCGGCGCCGGCCGCGGCGGGCCGAGCGCGAAACGCGTGTAGCCGCGCGCGTCGGTCGCAGGCAGCGCCTTCAGGTTGGTGTCGTAGGCATCATGGATGCCGAGCTGGGGGAGCACGTTCTTCTGCAGGAATTCGAACGGCGTCAGTCCGCTGACCTTCTGGATGATCGCGCCGATGATCACGAAGCCGGTGTTGCTGTACTGCCACTTGGAGCCGGGCTCGAAATCCAGCGGCTTCTTCGCCCAGGTGTCCATGATCCGTGCCGGCGTGGTCGCATGCATCATGCCGGGCATCACGTAATCCTCCGGCCAGTAATCCTGGTAGCCGGAGGTGTGCGACAGCAGTTCGCGCAGGGTGATGTCGTTAGCACGCGTGAGGTCGGGAAAATATTTCGACAGCTTGTCGTCGAGGCTCAAGCGGCCTTGCTGCTGCAGCATCAGGATCGCCGCGGCGGCGAACTGCTTGCTGATCGAACCGATGCTGTAGCGCATGCCCGGCTTCGCCGCCGTGTCCGGCAGCCGCGCCTTGCCGTACGCCTGCGCGTACGCGACCTTGCCGTCCTTCACCACCGCGATCGAGGCGCTCGGCACGCCGGTGGTGGCCAGCACCTTGTTGACGGCTTGGTCGATCCTGCCTTGCAGCGCCGCCGCTTGCGGCGCATCGACCCATGCGGCCGACGCCGCGAATGCCGGCAATGCGCACAGCAAGGCCCACCAACGTGAATGGATGCGCACCCTCGTTCTCCCGCAGGTCACCGGAGGACAACGATAGCAGCCCGCTCCATCCCGGCGCGAGGCGCGTTTGCGCCTTCCGGAGCCGACGCGCCCCTCTCCCGGGCGGGAGAGGGGCGCCGGATCACTCCGTCTGCGGTTCGTTCAAGGCGGGCGTTTCGAGCTGCCCGCGTTGCTTCTGGTGATCCGCGGCCAGCAGCATGTAGAAGGCCGGCACCACGAACAGCGTGAACAGCGTGCCGATGGCGAGGCCGGTCGAGATCACCAGGCCCATGTTGAAGCGGCCTGCCGCGCCCGCGCCGGATGCGATCACCAGCGGCATCACGCCCAGCACCATCGCCGCGGTGGTCATCAGGATCGGACGCAGACGCACGCCGGCGGCGTATTCGATCGCGTCGCGCTTGCTCATGCCGGAGCGCTGCGATTCGTTGGCGAACTGCACGATCAGGATGCCGTGCTTGGAGATCAGGCCCATCAGCGTCACCAGGCCGACCTGGGTGTAGATGTTCAGGCTGGTCAGCAGGTTGACGAAGATCAGCGCACCGAAC
>DASSFA010000063.1:0-3880 GCA_035694895.1 Rhodanobacteraceae bacterium
CGGCGATGTCATCTTCATCGCCGTCGGCACGCCGCCCGACGAGGACGGAAGCGCGGACCTTTCCTATGTGTTGGCGGTGGCACGCAGCATCGGCGAGCACATCCTCTCGCCCAAGGTGGTCGTCAACAAGTCCACCGTGCCGGTCGGCACCGCGGACCGTGTCCGCGCGGCCATCGCCGACGTGCTCGCGCAACGTGGCGTGCACGTGGAATTCGACGTGGTGTCCAATCCTGAATTCCTGAAGGAGGGCGATGCCGTCAACGATTGCCTGCGCCCGGATCGCATCATCATCGGCGCCTCCGGCCAGCGCGCGATCGATGTCCTGAGCAAGCTGTACGCGCCGTTCAACCGCAACCATTCCCGCATCGTGTTGATGGACGAGCGCTCGGCTGAACTCACCAAGTACGCCGCGAACGCGATGCTCGCGACCAAGATCAGCTTCATGAACGAGGTCGCGAACATCGCCGAGCGTGTTGGCGCGGACGTCGAACTGGTGCGGCAGGGCATCGGCGCGGATCCGCGCATCGGCTATCACTTCATCTACCCGGGCGTGGGTTACGGCGGTTCCTGTTTCCCGAAGGACGTGCAGGCGCTGGAGCGCACCGCGCACGCGCACGGCTATCCGGCGCGCCTGCTGGAGGCGGTGGAGCAGGTCAATCGCACGCAGAAGCACAAGCTGTTCGAAATGATCGCGCGCCATTTCGGCAACGATCTGCGCGGCAAGACCATCGCGCTGTGGGGCCTGGCCTTCAAGCCGAACACCGACGACATGCGCGAGGCACCCAGCCGCACGCTGATGGAGGCGCTGTGGGAGGCAGGTGCACGCGTTCGCGCATTCGACCCGGAAGCGCGCGCGGAAACACGGCGCATCTACGGTGAGCGCGAGGACCTGGCCTTGTGCGACGAGGCCTACGCCGCGCTGGAGGGAGCGGATGCCTTGGCCGTGGTCACCGAGTGGAAGGCCTTCCGCAGTCCGGAATTCGAACGCGTGCGTGCGGCGCTGAGCACGCCGGTGCTGTTCGACGGGCGCAACCTCTACGATCCGGAAACGGTGGAAGCCGCGGGGATCGCCTATTACGGCATCGGCCGTGGCCGCAGTCTGGCGCGAAACGGAGTGCAGGCGTGAGCAGTTCGCCCGACCAGCGGCTGGACGAGGTGGAAACTCGATTGGCGTTCCTCGACGATGCGCTGGCCGCCCTGAACGAGGCCGAAGCCGAGCGTTCGCAACGCATGCTCCGCATCGAACGCACGCTTGCCGAGTTGCGGATGGAACTCGCAGCGCTGCGCGCGGGTCTGGGAGATGATGCGCGGGACGAGCCGCCGCCCCCACATTATTGAGCGGTCGCAAAGCTGCAGCGCCCGGCCTGATTCAATTCCAGTATGCCGCGCGCCGGCGGTGCACCTGACGACGAATTGGTAGCTGCATGAGCGATTCACTCCGCGATCAACTCCTGAAAGCCGGATTCGCGCCTGCGCGTGCGGACAAGCCGCGCAAGCCCGATCCGCACAAGTCTGGCAAGCACCCCGACAAGTCGGCGGTGGCGCACGCGCCGAAGAAGAAATCCGCGAACGATTTCGATCTCGCACGCGCCTACGCCATCCGCGCGCAGACCGAAAAAGCCGAGCGCGAGCAGGCCGAGCGCGAAGCGCAGAAGCAGGCGCAGGAGCGTCGCGAACGCAAACGCCGTCTGCACGAACTGCTGGGCGGCAGCGCCTTGGCGATTCCCGCGGATGCCGAGCTCGTGCGTCATTTCGAGCATGCCGGCAAGATCCGCCGCATCCACGTCAGTGGGGATCAGCTCGCGGCCTTGAACAAGGGTGACCTCGGCATCGTGGTGCAGGCCGGGCGTTTCATCCTGGTCACGCGCGAGATCGCGCTCAAGGCCAGGGAGATCGCGCCCGATGTCATCGCGCTGCTGGTGGATCCGAACGCGCCGCCAGCCGAAGCGGACGACGGCGTGCCCGATGACCTGATGTGGTAAGGCACGCGGCGTGCAGGGCCGTGCTGCGGCGAAGCCCCGCAAGCGTTCGCAAGACCGGCGGCGGGTCACGCCTTCGGCGCTGACTCGTCCTGCAGCTTCAATGCCGGCGAATCCCACCCCGCCTTCGGTTTGAACCGTTCGCCATAGCGCACGGCAAGAGCCTCGAGTCTGGCGCGCAGGCCATCCGCGCCCTCGCTGCGGATGTACTGGATCGGGCCGCCGCGGAACGGCGCGAAGCCGGTGCCGAAAATCACTCCCGCGTCCAGCAGGCCCGCATCCGCCACCACGCCTTCGGCGAGGCACGCGACCGCTTCGTTGAGCATCGGCAGGATCATGCGGTCCTCGATGTCTTCGCTCGCGCGATAACCGCGCGGCACGTCCGGCTTCTGGGGCTTGCCTCCGCGCCAGACGTAGAAGCCTTCGCCGTCCTTCTTGCCGCGCTTGCCGGCGCCCACCTTGCCCTCGATGCCCTCCGGCAATTGCAATCCGAGATAGGGCGCCAGTTCCTTGCCCACCGACAGCGCCACGTCCAGGCCGACCGTGTCGGCCAGTTCGATCGGCCCCATCGGCATGCCGAAGCGCTTCGCCGCGCGATCCAGCACCGGTCCCGGCACGCCTTCCGCATACATGCGCACCGCTTCCAGCAGGTAGGGCATCAGGATGCGGTTGACCAGGAAACCCGGCGAGCCTTTCACCGGCACCGGCAATTTGCCGATTGCTTTCACGAAGGCCAGCGCGCGCCCCTCGATCAGTGGGTCGAGCGCACCGTGCCGCACCACTTCCACGAGGGGCATCTGCGCGACCGGGTTGAAGAAGTGCAGCCCGAGGAACCGCTGCGGGTGCTTCAGTGCTTGGCGCAATTCGTCCAGCGGAATGCTCGACGTGTTGGTCGCCAGCAAGGCATCGTCCGGCAACGATGATTCAAGTTTCGCGTACAGCGTTTCCTTGGCTTGCGCGTTCTCGAAGATCGCCTCGATCGCAAGCTGCGCATCCTTCACCTGCACGCCTTCCACGTCCGCCCGCAAACGCGACTGCGCGGCGGCGATGCGCTCGGGCATCTTGGCTTTTTTCCGGAACAGTTCCTGCGAGCGTTCGAGCGCGGGTTGCACGAAGCGCAGCTCGCGATCCTGCAAACTCACCTCGAACCCGCGCAGCGCACACCAGGCAGCGATGTCGCCGCCCATCACGCCGGCCCCGGTGACATGGACGTGGCGGATGTCGTGCGCAACATTGCCGGCCGCGCGCAGCCGCTCGCGCAGGAAGAAGATGCGGATCAGGTTGTGCGCGGCCGGGGTGGCCGCGAGTTTCGCCACCGAGCGCGCCTCCAGTTTCAGCCGCTGGCGAATGTCGCTGCCGCCGCGCCGCCAGACCTCGATCAGCGCAAACGGCGCCGGGTAATGCTTCGGGTTTGCCTTCGCGGCGGTCTGCTTGCGCACCATCGGCGCCAGCACCTGGCGGACCGGCCAGGTGTTGGTGAGCCAGGCCAGCGCCCGCTGATCGGCTTTTCGTGTCAGTGGCTTGCGGGCGCAACTGCGGGCCACGTCGAGCAAGGTTTCGGGGCTGGCGAGCTTGTCCACCAGACCCGAGGCCAGCGCTTCGCGGGCCGAAGCCGGGCGTCCGGTCAGCATCATCGCCAGCGCTTTCGGCGCGCCGATCAGGCGCGGCAAGCGTGCGCTGCCGCCCCAGCCCGGGTGGATGCCGAGCTGCACCTCCGGCAAGCCGATCTTCGTCTCGGGAATGTCGGCCGCGATCCGCATCGTGCACGCCAGTGCCAGCTCGGTGCCGCCGCCCATGCAGGCGCCGTGCAGCGCCACGACCGTGGGCGCCCTCAGGCGGGCCAGCCGTTCGAATATGCGCTGGCCGTTTTCGATCGCCCCCAGCACGGCGCCTTCGCGTTC
>DASSFA010000064.1:0-5949 GCA_035694895.1 Rhodanobacteraceae bacterium
CGCGCGGTCGTACAGCGCCGTGCACTGGTAGACGAAAGTCGCGGACTCGCTCACCACGCAGAAGCCGTGCGCGAAGCCTTCCGGAATCCAGAACTGGCGTTTGTTTTCCGCGGTAAGCATCGCTGCGGTCCAGCGCCCGAAAGTGGGCGAGCCGCGGCGGATGTCCACCGCGACGTCATAGACCTCGCCCTCCAGCACGCCGACCAGCTTGCCCTGCGGATTCGGCCATTGATAATGCAGGCCACGCAGCACTCCGCGCATCGAGCGCGAGACATTGGATTGCACGAAGCGCGCATGGATACCGAGCGCACCGTATTTCTCCGCGTGGAAACTTTCGTAGAAATAGCCGCGGGCATCGCCGAACACCGCGGGCTCCACGATGCAGCAGCCTGGCAGATTGGTTTCGATCCGCTTCAATTGTGGCGCGCTCATCGCACCACACCCTGTTCGATCATCTGCAGCAGGTACTGGCCGTAGCCGGTCTTGGCCAGCGCCTTGGCGAGTTCGCGCACCTGCCGCGCGTCGATCCAGCCGTTCTGGAAGGCGATCTCCTCCGGACAGCACACCTTCAGGCCCTGCCGGTTCTCGACCGTGGCGATGTAGTTGCCCGCATCCATCATGGATTCGTGCGTGCCGGTGTCGAGCCACGCGTAACCGCGGCCGAGCTGCTCCAGCATCAGCGAACCGTCTTCCAGGTAGCAGCGGTTGAGATCGGTGATCTCCAGCTCGCCGCGCGCGGAGGGCTTCAGCTTCGACGCGAAATCGCACACGCGTTCGTCGTAGAAATACAGGCCGGTCACGGCGTAATTGGATTTCGGTTTGGCCGGCTTTTCCTCGATCCCGATCACGCGATTGTTTTCATCGAATTCCGCCACGCCGTAGCGTTCCGGATCGCGCACCCAGTAACCGAACACGGTCGCGCCGCGCGCGCGCGCCGACGCGCGCTGCAACAGTTCGGTCAGGCCATGCCCATAGAAAATGTTGTCGCCGAGGATCAGGCAACTGGGTTGCCCGGCGATGAATTCGCGGCCGATCAGGAACGCCTGCGCCAGGCCATCCGGCGAGGGCTGCACGGCATACTCGATCCTGATGCCCCACTGCGAGCCGTCGCCCAGCAGGCGCTGGAACATGCTCTGCTCGTGCGGCGTGTTGATGACCAGCACCTCGCGGATGCCGGCCAGCATCAGCACCGACAGCGGATAGAAGATCATGGGCTTGTCGTAGACCGGCAGCAGTTGCTTGCTGATCGCCTGCGTCACCGGATACAGCCGCGTGCCCGAGCCACCGGCGAGGATGATGCCCTTCTGCGTGCTCATGCGGTCACCCCTAGTCTTTCCATCCGGTAGCTGCCATCCAGCACGCGCTTCACCCAGGGCTGGTTGTCGAGGTACCAGTCCACCGTGCGTGCGATTCCGGTTTCGAAGGACACGCTCGGTTTCCAGCCGAGTTCCTTCTGCAACTTGGACGCATCGATCGCGTAACGGCGATCGTGGCCGGGGCGATCGGCGACGAATTCGATCAGCGATTCGCGCTTGCGCCCATTCGGCAGCGGCCGACGCTCGTCCAGCAGCGCGCAGATCGTTTTCACGACATGGATGTTCTCGCGCTCGGCGTCCCCGCCGACATTGTAGGTCTCGCCGACGCGACCGGCTTCCAGCACGCGGCGGATCGCCACGCAGTGGTCGAGCACGAACAGCCAGTCGCGCACGTTCCTCCCGTCGCCGTACACCGGCAATTTCTCTCCGGCCAGCGCGCGCGCGATGATCAGCGGAATGAGTTTCTCCGGAAACTGGTACGGCCCGTAATTGTTCGAGCAGTTGGTGGTCAGCGTCGGCAGGCCGTAGGTGTGGTGGAACGCGCGCACCAGGTGATCGGACGCGGCCTTGGACGCCGAGTACGGCGAGTTCGGTGCGTACGGCGTCTCTTCCGTGAACTTGCCGGTCGTCCCCAGCGATCCGTACACCTCGTCGGTGGACACGTGCAGGAAGCGGAACGCATCCCGCGCGGCACCTTCCAGCGATTTCCAGTAATCGCGCGCGGACTCCAGCAGGTTGAGCGTGCCGACCACGTTGGTCTCGACGAAAGCGGCAGGCCCATCTATGGAGCGATCCACGTGCGACTCGGCGGCGAAGTTGACGATGGCATCCGGCCGGTGTTCGGCGAGCAGACGCGCCACCAGCGTGCAGTCGCCGATGTCGCCCTGCACGAATTCATGGCGCGGATTGCCTTCCAGCGAGCGCAGCGTGTCGAGATTGCCGGCGTAGGTCAGCTTGTCCAGATTGATGACACGCAGTCCGTCGGCTACCGCCGCCAGCACGAAGTTGCCGCCGATGAAGCCGGCGCCGCCGGTAACCAGCAGGGTTTTCATCATCAGTTCGCCCGCCATAAACGCGGCATTTTGCCAGAACCGGGCTGAGGTCCGCCGATCCGCGCGGCGATCGGTTTGGCACGTACCGTGCTCAAATTCCTGTCTGCGGCTGCCCGCAACATGCGGCCAAACCAAGGCGTCCCGGATGCATTTGTTGCAGCCTGCAGTGCCGCGCGCCGCGGCGTGTAATCCGACCCGGCAAACGTGCCCGTTGCTGACGCGCCGCGTCACCCATCGCCCTGTCGCGTCAGGGGAATTGATGAACGTTTGATCGGTCGCGTGGGCCCGTTCACACTTTCTTGCAAATCGTGACAACAGGTGAAATTGGCATGGAAGCTGCACCTTTTGGCCCGAGCTTCCGCTCGTCTGGCCGGCTGGCCAGGGAGGCGGGCCCGCAAGGCCCGAAGCAGGGGCTTTGAGCTGCAGGGGTTTCCCAAGTTAGCTAGCCAACACGAGTCAAAAGAGGAATCCATATGAAGACGATGCAGAAAGGCTTCACGCTGATCGAGCTGATGATCGTGGTCGCGATCATCGCCATCTTGGCCGCGATCGCGGTTCCGGCCTACCAGAACTACCTGATCCGTTCGCAGGTGTCGGAAGGCGCAACTTTGGCCGACGGCGTGCAGGCGGCCATTGCAGAGTTTTATTCCAACCACGGCACCTACCCGAGCACCAATGCCTCCGCCGGGGTCGCGGGCGCCACGTCCATTAACGGCAAATACGTCAGCGAAGTGGGTATCAACGCGGATGCGAACGGCGGCTATCAACAGCCTGGTGTGATCAATGCGCTGTTCAGCTCTACAGGGAATCAGCAGGCCAACGCGAAGATTGCAACCAAGTATCTAGTCATGTCGCCTATCGCCAGCCCGAACGGAGACATCCATTGGACCTGCACCCGGTCCACGGTGGATCAGGCTTATCTGCCGTCGAGCTGCCGTCAGTAATAGCAATCAACGAACCGTTGGGTTAGAAGGGCCGCGCAAGCGGCCCTTCTTTTTTCGCGATCCTCGCGTAGGGATTCCGGCCCACATCTCCCGTATGCTTGCGCGCCATGATTGAAACAAGCACAGCAGGCATCAGCGGAGATCGCGAAGTACATTGCATGCCACGCCCGCGGATAATGATCGCCTTCATGGTGACCTTGGCGCTGCTCTTGATCACCGGCTGGTTCGCCTACCATCCCGGCCTGTCCGGCGATTTCCTGTTCGACGATTTCGGCAACCTGCCGGCACTCGGCGCCACCGGGCCCATTGACCACTGGGCGACGTTCTGGCGCTACATCACCTCGGGCACGGCCGACCCGACAGGGCGGCCGCTCACCCTGCTCTCGTTCCTGCTGGATGCACGCGACTGGCCGGCATCGCCGCTTCCGTTCAAGATCACCAACGTGCTGCTGCACCTGTTGAACGGGGGACTGCTGGCGGTGGTACTCCTGCGGCTCGGCCGCGCGCTTCGCCTCGACGAGATCCAGGCACGCATCGCGGCCCTCTTCGGCGCGGGCGTCTGGCTGCTGCATCCGCTGCTGGTCTCGACCACGCTCTACATCGTGCAGCGCGAGGCGATGCTGCCGGCGACGTTCACGCTGATCGGCCTCTACGGCTGGATGGCATCGCGTGACGCACTGGCGCGCGGCCATGTGCGTCGCGGTGTGACCGGGATGCTGTTGGCCGCCTGGGGATGCACGCTGCTGGCGACCTTGTCGAAGGCCAACGGCGCGTTGCTTCCGCTCCTGCTCCTGCTGATCGAGTGGATCGTGCTGGCACCGAGACAACCCATGCCTTCCCCGGCGGACAGTGGCCGCCTCCGCGGCGCGACATGGATCCTGCTGGGCTTGCCGCTGGCGGTGCTCGCGCTGTGGCTGCTGGCCAGCCTGGCGGGGCAGATCCGGGGCGCCGAGCAATTCCGCGGCTGGTCGATGGGCCAGCGGCTGCTCACGGAGCCGCGCGTCATCGTGGATTACCTGCGCCTGCTGTTCGCGCCACGCGCGCATTCCAGCGGGCTGTTCAACGACGCCTTTCCCGTCTCCACCGGCTGGCTGCATCCCGGCAGCACGCTGCCTTGCATCCTGGCCGTGCTGGCGCTGATCGGCGCAGGCTTCGCGCTGCGCAAGCGGCGGCCCGCGGTCGCGCTGGCGCTGTTGTTCTATTTCGCGGCGCAAATCCTGGAAAGCGGCTGGATTCCGCTGGAGCTGTATTACGAACATCGCAATTACATGCCTTCCATGCTGTTGTTCTGGCCGATCGGAATCGGCCTCGGTACACCGGGCACCCTGCGCTGGTTACGCGGGCTGGTCGCGGCGGCGATTCTGGTCTGGCTCGCCAGCCTGACCTTGCAGCGCGCTTCGCTGTGGGGCGATGGGTATCGGCAAGCGCTGGTCTGGGCAGCGATCAACCCGAATTCGGCGCGCGCACAGACGAATGCCGCGCTTTACGACATGGCACATCAGAGTCCCCGGCTCGCGGCGGCGCGACTGCGCAACGCGCTGGACGCGCATCCGGACGACGTGCAGATCCCGGTCAACCTGATCCTGGCGGAGTGCCAGCTGGATGCGCTGCGCGCGCAATCCCTGCAGGCCGCCCGGCACGCGCTGACTACCGCGCGGGTCGGCGACACGGTCGGCTTCAACTGGTTCAGCACCGCGATCGAGATGGCCCAAGGGCGCCAGTGCCGCGGCCTGGATTTTGCGACCGTGCAATCGCTGCTGAACGCGGCGATGGGCAATCCGCACTGGCAGGAGTTCAACGGGGGACGACAGGACCTCGCCCACCTGCAAGGAATGTTGGAGCTCGCGGAGGGCCATCCGCAACAGGCATTGCGTGAATTCGATCGCGCCCTCGCATTCCGGCCGCACGCGGAGACAGCATTGAAGCAAGCGGCCATTCTGGGTTCGCGCGGATACCCGAAACTCGGCCTGGCGCATCTGGACTACTACGCAACGCTCCGGCAGGAGCCGGCGGCCGGATGGGGCATGCCGCGGATCCACGCCTGGGTGCTGCACAATCAACATTATTGGCGGAACGAAATCTCGCATCTGCGCGCAACCCTGGCAGCCGATGCGACGAATCCTTTCAGACACGGCATCCGCTCCCAGGATTGAAACGATGCGCCTCAGTCCGAAAACAACCACCCTGTTCGTACTCGCCGCCGCTCTCGCAATCACGTTGCTGGTGTACTGGCCCGGCCTGTCCGGTGGCTACGTGTTCGACGATTTTCCCAACATCGTGGACAACGCGGGCATCCATGTCATGCAGTCCACGCTTGCCAATTGGGCGAACGCGGCGTGGTCCTCGCCGGCAAGTGCATTTCATCGGCCACTGGCTTCGCTGACCTTTGCCGTGAACTGGTTCTTCAGCGGCGCCGATCCGATGCCGATGAAGGCGGTGAACATCGGCATCCACCTGCTCAATGGCGTGCTGCTGTATTTCATGTTGCGCGAATTGCTGCGTGCCTGGCGGGCGCGTCGCGGCGATGAGGTGATCGAGGGTGCCGCGGCGCACCGACTCGCGCTGCTGATTGCCGCGGCCTGGCTGCTGTTGCCGATCAACCTGATGGCGGTGCTGTACGTGGTACAGCGCATGGAA
>DASSFA010000065.1:0-2462 GCA_035694895.1 Rhodanobacteraceae bacterium
TAACGCGCTGGAGCACGCCGCGAACGCCGGCCGCTGGGACCTTGTCGCGTTGCTCGATCCGGATACGCCGTTGCCTTCCTCGCACGCGATTGCCGCGCACCCCGAGCCCGGCGCCGACACACCCGCACACCTGCTGGATGCGCTTCGCTTCGGGCACTGGGCCGTGGTCTCCAGCTTCACGGAACGCGCGCGCACCTGGCCGGTCGCGGAACTCGCCGCGTTGTACATGGAATTGTCGGAACCGGAACACGTCGCCGCCCGGCAATGGCTGCTGGAACACGGGCTCGGTGCGGAAGCGGAGCTCGACGATGGCGCGCGTCTGTTCGACGCCCTCGTCGAGCGTCTGCCCGAGTCGATGGAGGCGCAGCGCCAGGTGCTGGACGCGGGCGCGAGCGCCGCCGGTGCGGGCCTGTACGCGCGCGCCCTGGCGAAGCTGGTGGATGCGCCGCAGGCCGTGTCGTTCGCGCTCGACCTGCTCGCGCGCGGCGCGGATGCGTTCGGCGCCGACGCCACCCGGCGTACGCCACTGCATCACGCCGCCTGCGCGGTACTCACGCCGGTGTTGCAGGCGTTGCTCGCGCGCGGGGCCGACCCCAACGTGCGCGACCGCAACGGCGCCACGCCCCTGCACATCGCAATGAATGCCGAACGCACGGCAGCGCTACCGCTGGTGCGCGCGCTGATCGCGCACGGAGCCGATCCGGAAAGCCCGGCGGCCAACGGCGAGACGCCGCTCGGTCTCGCGCTGGCACGGGGCGATGGCGCGCTGGAGCAGTGGCTGCGCTGGAGCGTCTGGCCGCTCCCGCGTCGTTCTCTGCGCGCGGGCGACCTGCCGCTCGCGGCGTCCACCGGGGACGCGGAGGCGGTTTCGAAATTGCTGGAGCTGGGCTTCCCGATCGACACCCGCGACGAACGCGGCGCCAGCGCGCTGCTGCGCGCGTGCGGCGCGGGCCACCTGGAAACCGCGCAACGCCTGCTGCAGGCGAAAGCCGATGCGGCGCTCGCGGCCGAATCGGGCGCTACGTCGTTGTCGGCGGCCGTCAGTGCGCGCCGAACGGAAGTCGTGAAGCTGCTGCTCGAAAACGGCGCCAAGGCCGACCAGCGCCTGCCCGGCAGCGCGACCGCACTGATGGTCGCGGCCGCGCTGGGCTTCCCGGAAATCGTCGAGGTACTGCTGGACCGCGGCGCCAATCCCGCGCTCACCGACGAGCACGGGCACACTGCGCTCCATGCCGCCGCGCGCTTCTGCTTCGACAGCCGCGACAGCCTGCGCTGCCGGCGCCTGCTCGATGCGTTGTTGCGCGCCTGCGACAAGGACCCTGCGCGCGTGGATGCGCGCGACGCCCAGGGCGCAACCCCGCTGCTGTTGTTGCTTGGCGCGCAGGCCAAGCCCGACGCCGTGGCCGATGGCACGCACCTCGCGGCTCTGCTGCCTTCGCTGCTGGATGCCGGCGCCAATCCCGACCACGCCGATGCACGCGGCGTCGGCGCATTGCACGCCTGCGCGATGCACGCACTGTTCGCGCCGGCGCGCACGCTGCTCGCGCGCGGTGCCAATCGCGAAGCGACGGATACCTTCGGGCGCACGCCCTCGGACGTGGCGCGTCTCCTGGGACTGGTGGACCTGGCGATGGAACTTGCGCCGCGTGCGATGCCGAGCGTCAGTCGCGTGCTGCGGCAGCCTGCTCCGTCTGCGGAGTAGCCTTGGCGATGCTCGAAGCCTTGTCGGCTTCGAACAAGTGCTCGAGTTCCTCGCGCGCTTCCTGCGCGCCCTGCACCAAGGCGCCTTCGTCGTCATAGACCAGGTGCTGCTCGCGCAACAGCCGTTCATCGAATTCCCTGAAGGTATCCACCGAGGCCTGCGCCGCTTCCGGCGAGAGTCCCAGCGCCTGCAGCGCGAGCCGCGCCATCTTCAGGCTGGAATGGAACGTCTCGCGCACGACGTCGTCGGGTGAGGTCAGGTCCATCAGCCGGAACGCATGCTGGCGGTTGCGCGCACGCGCGACGATCTTGAGGTGCGGGAACAGCCGGCGCACGATGCGCGCGGTGCGCACGTTGGCTTCCGGGTCGTCGGTGGCGAGCACGAACACTTCGGCCTTGTCCGCCTGCGCGGCGCGCAGCAGCTCCACGCGCGTGGGATCGCCGTAGAAAACCTTGTTGCCGAAGCGGCGCATGAAATCCACCTGTTCGACCGAACTCTCCAGTGCGGTGAACGGGATGTGGTGTGCATACAGGAAGCGCCCGACGATCTGCCCGACCCGCCCGAAGCCGGCGATGATCACGCGCGGCGCGTCGCCGTCGATCGTGTCGAAGTCGCGCTTCGGCGCGCGCGCCGCCGGAAGCCGCGCCGCGGCCAATACCAGCAGCGGCACCGTCGCCATGCTGAGCGTGATCACCAGCACCAGGAAGCGATGCTGGTCGGCGCCGATCATGCCGCGTTCGGCTGCCAGCTTGAACACCAC
>DASSFA010000066.1:0-3145 GCA_035694895.1 Rhodanobacteraceae bacterium
CGTGCGCTGGGGGCGCGCAAGGTGGACATCCTGCGCTACTTCCAGACCGAGAACCTGCTGATCGCCGGCGTCGGTGCGATCGCCGGAATCATCCTCGCGGTCGGCCTGAACCTCTGGCTGATGCACCGCTTCGAGATGGAGCGCATGCCGGTGCTGTACGTCTTGGCCGGCGTTGCGGTGGTGCTGGCGCTCGGACAGGCTGCGGTGTTCGCGCCGGCGCGGCGCGCGGCGAACGTGCCGCCGGTGGTGGCGACCAGGACGGTATGATGGCAACCATTCTGCGGGCTGGTGCATCCAAGCCCGCATGCACCGGAGCCGCATGCGTACCGTCCTGATCATCGATGACAACCCCGCCGTAGGCGAGGCGCTGTCGCTGTTGCTCTCGCTGCACGACATCCGCACGCTCACGGCGCATGGGCCGGAAGCAGGCCTTGCGCTGCTGGCGCGCGGGCACGTGGACGTGGTGATCCAGGACATGAACTTCAGCGCCGACACCACCTCCGGCGAGGAAGGCGCAAGTCTCTTTCGCGCGATCCGCGCGCGTCATCCGGATCTTCCCGTGATCCTGCTGACCGCGTGGACGCATCTGGAAAGCGCGGTGGAACTGGTCAAGGCGGGCGCGGCCGATTACCTCGCCAAGCCGTGGGACGACAACAAGCTGTTGACCACGGTCGAGAACATGCTGGAACTGGGCGAAGCCTCGCGCGCGGCGTCGCGCGCGCGCATGGAGCGCCAGCGGCGCCGCGGGGAACTGGAGCGCCAGTACGACCTGTGCGGGATCGTGTTCGAATCCGATGCGATGAGCCGCACGGTGGAACTTGCCTGCCGCGTCGGCCGCGCCGATGTGCCCGTGCTGATCACCGGTCCCAATGGCGCGGGCAAGGACCGCATCGCGCAGATCGTGCACGCCAACTCGATGGTTCGCGACAAGGCCTTCGTTGCAGTGAACTGTGGCGCACTTCCGTCCGAGCTGGTGGAAGCGGAACTGTTCGGTGCCGAGGCCGGCGCCTACACCGGCGCAACCAGGGCCCGCGAGGGCCGCTTCGAACTGGCGGATGGCGGCACGCTGTTCCTGGACGAGATCGGCACGCTTCCGCTGCCTGGCCAGGTGAAACTGCTGCGTGTGCTGGAAACCGGCGAGTTCGAGCGGCTGGGCTCCGGACGCACGCGCAAGGTGAAGGTGCGCGTGATCAGTGCGACCAATGCGGACCTGAAGGCGATGATCCGCGCCGGCACCTTCCGCGAGGATTTGTATTACCGCCTGAACGTGATCGAAGTGAACGTGGCGCCGCTGGCCGAGCGCACCGACGATATCCTGCCGCTGGCCGCGCACTTCGTCGCCGGGCGCGCAGTCCTGGGCGATGCCGCGCGCGAGGCACTGCTCGCGTATGCATGGCCGGGGAACGTACGCGAACTGAAGAACGCGATCGAGCGTGCGACCCTGCTGGCCGGCGAGAGTGGAACGATCGTTCCGGCGCAGTTGAACCTGCCGCATCACGAAAACGCGCCGGCGGGCGTGCGCAACCTGGACGAGCCTTCGCAGGCGGCGGTAGAGACCGCGCTGCGCAACGCCAACGGCGTGATCAGCCGCGCCGCGCAGGCGCTTGGACTTTCGCGCCAGGCGTTGTATCGGCGGATGGAGCGTTACGGGATCCCCACGGCGGGATAACATCCGCCCCATGCGCCTGCTCTCCCTCGAAGGCCGGGTGACCCTGCTGCTCGCCGCCGCCGCGCTGGGCGCGCTGCTGCTCTATCTCGGCATCACCGTGTGGCCGCTGCCGGGGATCGTGCACGGCGTGCAGGCGCAATTCGGATTCGATGCCGACGCGTCCTGGCTGCGCGATCCGGTGGGCGGACTGCTGCTGGCGCTGATCGTGCTGATTCCGATGTGCGCGTGGATCGCGCACCTGACGCTCGCTCCCTTGAAGCGCCTGCTGCGTTCGCTGGAAGGCGCGGTGGCCAGCTATCGCGACGGCGATTTCTCGATTTCCATCAACACCGACCGTCGCGACGAACTCGGCGCGCTGATCCGCATGCACAACGTGCTCGGCGCGACCTTGCGCGAGCAGCGCCAGAACCTTGCCCAGCGTGAACTGCTGTTGGACACCGTGGTGCAGAACTCGCCGGTGGCGCTGCTCTTGGCCGATCCGAACCGCAACGTGGTCTACGCCAACATTGCGGCGCGGCATCTTTTCAACGAGGGCCGCAACCCTGCCGGCCTCGACCTCGGCGAATTGCTCGCCAGCGCGCCGGCGCCTTTGCGCGAGGCCTTCGCGGCCGAAGGCGACCGCCTGTTCGGCGTGGAGCTGGAGGGTAGCGAGGAAATTTTCCATCTCGCCCAGCGCGGCTTCCGCCTGCAGGGCCGGCCGCATCGACTGTACCTGGTGCGGCGGATGACGCGCGAGCTGTCGCGACAGGAAGTGGCGACCTGGAAGAAGGTGATCCGCACGATCAGCCACGAGTTGAACAATTCGCTGGCGCCGATCACCTCGCTTGCGCATTCCGGCGCCGAGCTGGTGCGGCGCGACGATCGCGAGCGCCTGCTCGCGGTGCTTGGCACGATCGGCGAGCGCGCGCGCCACCTGCATGGTTTCATCGCCGGCTACGCCGAGTTCGCCAAGCTGCCGGCGCCGCGCCCGCAGGTGCTGGACCTGCCGGAGTTCCTGGGCAAGCTCGCATTGCACACGCATTTCAGGATCGTCGGCGCGGTGCCTGCGCAAGCCTGTTTCGATCCGGTGCAGTTGGAGCATGTGCTGCTGAACCTGATCAAGAATGCGCACGAAGCCGGCAGCGCGGAAGAAGACGTGGAGCTGGAAGTGCAGCGGCTCGGTCCGCAACTGCGCATCGAAGTGCGCGACCGCGGCGCGGGAATGAGCAGGGCCGTACTGGAGAATGCGTTGCTGCCGTTCTATTCCACCAAGCGCAGTGGCAGCGGGCTGGGGCTGGCGCTGGCGCGGGAAATCGTGGAAGCGCACGGCGGGCGCATTGCGCTGGCCAACCGGGAAGACGGCGGGCTGAGGGTGACACTGACGATTCCTCAGTAATCGGGAATCGGGAATCGGGAATCGGGAATCGGGGCGGGAATCGGGGCGGCCTACTTCCCTCGACGTCATTCCGGGGCTCCCCGCGCTCCTGCGTGGGCAGA
>DASSFA010000067.1:0-10891 GCA_035694895.1 Rhodanobacteraceae bacterium
AAAGGCCGATTGATTCTATTGCCTGATCCGCGTTATCCGTGTAAATCCGTGTCAAAAAATTCTGCTTACGCCGGCAGCTTGAAGTCCGCCACCGACCGGCGCAGGTCCTGCGCGAGCTGGGCCAGGTTGCCGATGGATTCGGCCGTCTGGCTGGCGCCCACCGAGGTCTGCGCGGTGATCTCCTGAATCACGTGCATGGTCGAGGTGATGTTGGTCGCCGCCGCGGACTGCTGCTTCGCGGCACTGGAGATGCCCTGAATCAATCCGGCGAGGTTGTTCGACACCTGCTCGATCTCGCCCAGCGCGGTGCCGGCGTCCTCGGCCAGGCGCGCGCCGTTCACCACCGCGGGGGTGGTCTGTTCCATCGAGCTGACCGCCTCGTTGGTATCGGACTGAATGGTCTGCACCAGCGTCTCGATTCGCTTGGTCGCGCCGGAAGCGCGTTCGGCCAGTCGCTGCACTTCGTCCGCGACCACCGCGAACCCGCGGCCCGCCTCGCCGGCCGAGGCCGCCTGGATGGCCGCGTTCAACGCCAGAATGTTGGTCTGCTCGGCGATGTCGTTGATCAGTTCCACGATCGAGCCGATTTCCTGCGAGGATTCGCCGAGCCGCTTGATGCGCTTGGAGGTCTCCTGGATCTGCTCGCGGATCGAGTCCATGCCGCTGATCGTCTGTCGCACGATCGCCGCGCCGTTGGATGCGATCTGCACCGAGCGCTGCGCCACCTCGGCGCTGTCGGCGGAGTTCTTGGACACCTGGTTGATGGACTGCGCCATCTCGTTGATCTTCGCCGAGGCCGAGGTGATCTGCTGCGCCTGGTGCTGCGCGGCTTCGGCCAGATGCATGGCGGTGGCCTGGGTTTCCTGCGCGGCCGCCGACACCTGCACGGCGGTTTCGTTGATGGTCGTCACCAGCGATCGCAGCGCTTCCACCGCGAAGTTCACCGAGTCCGCGATCGCGCCGGTGATGTCCTCGGTCACGGTCGCCTTGACGGTAAGGTCGCCTTCCGCGAGCGAACCCATTTCGTCCAGCAGCCGCATGATCGCCTGCTGGTTGCGTTCATTGAGGTTGCGGCTTTCGACCGAGCGGCGGCGCTCGCTGTAGACGAAGTTGATCGCAAGCAGCACCGCGAAGAACACCGCCAGGACCGCGCACAACGCGCCGATCGCCACGTTCGGGAAGGCCCAGATGTAAACCGGCGAGGTGCGGATCTTGCCGAGCGTGTCGGCCACGGACTTGGCCTTGCTCAGCACATCGCCGGAATCGAGCGAAGCCTGGTTGGCCGCGTCCTTCACGGTCACCAGCGTGGGTGCGGCGGCGATCAGCTTGTGCACCGGCGCATCAAGTTGCGACCAGGTCTTCTGCACGTCGGCGAGGATCGGCCTGCCTTCCGGCGGCGCGTTGGCGGAGAGCTGGTTCAGCACGCTGCCGTAGGTGGCGGAATCGCGGGCCAGTCCGTCGGCCGCGGCGGCGGAATTGTCGCCGCCCTGCAGCACGTCCTGCACGCGGCGGATCAGGCGGTCGCCCAGCACCATCTGCTGCGAGGCATCGTAGATCTGTCCGGCCGAACCTCGCTGCTGCAGGATGTTCACGACCTCGTTGATGCGCGAGTTCAGCAGCGGCATCTTCTGGGTGAAGGTATCTGCCTGGCCTGCGGAGTCCAACACCGCGTCCTTGTTGGCCGCGATCTTGCCCAGATCCGCGTTCAGGCGCACCCAGGATTTGTTGAGCGCCGCGATCGGCGTGGTGAGGCCCGGCGCGTTGCCGTAGGCCGGCATGCCGGTTCCGGGATCGCCGCTGTTCAGGTGCTTGACCGCCGCGTCGATCTCGGCGCGCGTGCTGTCCAGTTCCTTGAACGAGTCGATGTTGCCGCTCGCCGATTCGAGTGCGAACTTCGCAACTAGCTGCGAGTCCACCTGGATCTGCGTGGTCAACGCCGCCGCCTTGCGGTCGTCGCCGTTGCGGATGTTCAGCAAGGCGAAATCCAGACCCGCGACGACGATCGCCGCCACCAGCAGGACGATCAGCCAGGTCTGGGCACCCGACTTGCGCCCCTGTACCGCACCCGAAGTCGCGCTCATGTTGTTACCTCACCGCTTTCAATAGTCATTTGCCCGGCGGAGCCGCGGGCTCCGTTCGGAGCTCCGCATCCCCACAACCCCCACCCGGATCCTCGCCAGCGAGGATCCGATGCCCCCAATTAAAGGGGCAGAAAAGCCACGCCTTGGCGTCGCTCTTCCTTAGTCTTCAAACCGACGTCTGCTGGAAATCACTCGCGCGGGTCAACTCGACCACGCTGAACATGCCCCATTTGCGCTCGCCCACCGTCACGTTCTCGGTGACGAAGCGCGCCAGCCGCGGATCGGATTCGCCTTCCGCGTTGACGCGCTGTTCGTCGGTGAGATTGCGCTGTCCCAGCACCTCGTCCACCAGCAGGCCCACGCCGCCGCCCGCCTGCTTCACCCACAGCACGCGGCTGCGGTCGGAAACATGCGTGCGTTGCTCCATAAGGAATTGCTTCAGATCCACCACCGCGATCAGGTTGCCGCGCACGTTGCCCACGCCCAGCAACCAGTTGCGGGTGGCCGGCACCGGCGTCAGCGCCGCCGGCATGCTCAGGATCTCGTTCACTTCCGAAATGCTGCTGACGAAGTAACGATCGCCCACGCGGAAGCCGATGCCGCGCCACAGGCCCGGCGCGTCGATCTGCTCGGGCACGCCGGCGACATGCGCCAGCGAGCGCCGCTCGTAATCCACCAGGGCCTCGAAGCTGGTCAGCATCGCGCGCTCCTCGCGCGGGCGCGGCGCGATACGGATTTCACTCCCGGTCGCACCGGGCGCCTCGATTACTTCCACAGCCATGTCCTCTTCGACCCATTCGACCGCCGCGTTGGGCGCATTCAGCCGTTCCCCGGCGTTGATCGCTTCCGCGCTTTCCCGCGCTTCGCCATGCGTGCGATGGGCGGGCAGCTTGCGGGAGCGCTTCTTGCTCATTTCCCTTCCGGCGTCAGGCCGCGCTCGGCAGATGCTTGCTGATGTGCGCCAGCAGGTCCTTTTCACTGACGGGCTTGGTCAGGAAATCGCGGGCGCCCTGGCGCATGCCCCACATGCGGTCGGTTTCCATGGTCTTGGTGGTGACGATGACCACCGGAATGGAACTGGTATCCGGATCCTTCGACAGCGTGCGGGTGGCCTGGAACCCGTTCATGCCCGGCATGATGACGTCCATCAGGACCAGGTCCGGGCGCTCGCGCTTGGCCGTGGCGATGCCGGCCTCCGCGTCGGCCACGGCGGTGACCTTGTGGCCCGCCTTTTCCAACGCGCCGGTGAGCACCTTAACGTCGGTCGGCGAGTCGTCAATGATAAGGATGTGAGCCATGCGTTCCTCTCGGGGTCGCGGACAAGCCGCGCAGTTCAGGTACGGGTGGTTTCGACGTGTCGCCGGATCGCGCCGAGCAATTCCTCGCGCGTGAACGGCTTGGTCAGGTATTGCTCGGAACCGACGATGCGCCCGCGCGCCTTGTCGAACAGGCCGTCCTTGGAGGACAGCATGATCACCGGCGTACCGCGGAAGCTGTGGTTGTTCTTGATGAGCGCACAGGTCTGATAACCGTCCAGCCGCGGCATCATGATGTCCACGAAGATGATGTCGGGCCGCAGGTCGGAAATCTTGGACAGCGCCTCGAAGCCGTCCACGGCGGTCAGGACTTCGGCGCCTTCCTTCTTCAACAAGGTCTCGGCGGTGCGGCGGATGGTCTTCGAATCATCTATGACCATCACCTTCAGGCCGACCAGGCTGCCATGATTCGCAATGTCGTTCACTTGAAGTCCCCGCCGCAAAAACCGGCTCATCGTGGATGCAATATACGTGCCGGAAGTCACAATTCAGCCGGCACGAACTTCGAGGCCGGCGCGCCATCATGGACGCCGGGACACTCTACGGATGTGATGCTTAAAACACCGTAGGCCTGCACTGTCAAGTAGAGTTGCACGCAGCGAGCCCGATTGGCCGGCGCTTGCAGATGCGAAGATTCACCCATCAAGGGCCGCCGAAGAACCATGCCGCTGAAACTCGCCGTGCTGATGGACCCCATCGGCACGATCAAACCGAAGAAGGACACCACCCTCGCCCTGCTGCTGGAGGCGCAGCGGCGCGGGCACGCCTTGTTCTACATGGAACAGGGTGACTTGGCGGTGCGCGACGGCGCTGCCTGGGCGAAGCTCGCTCCGCTGGAAGTGGCGGACGACCCTTCCGGCTGGTTCGAGGTGGGCGAACCGCATTGGCGGCCGCTGGCGGAAATGGACGTGGTGTTCGCGCGCAAGGATCCGCCGTTCGACGCGCAATTCCTCTACGACACACTGGTGCTGGATCTGGCCGGCCGCGCCGGCGTGCACGTGATCAACGATCCGCAAGGCCTGCGCGATTACAACGAGAAGCTGGCCGCGCAATTGTTCCCGCAATGCTGCGCACCGGCGCTGGTAGCGAGGGACCGCGCGGAATTGCGCCGCTTCGCTCGCGAGCACGGCGAGATCGTGCTTAAGCCGCTGGACGGCATGGGCGGGCGCGGCATTTTCCGCTCGCGCGGAGACGATCCCAACCTCAATTCCATCCTCGAGACACTGGTCGGCGACGACGCGCGCTTCGCGATGGCGCAGAAATTCATCCCGGAAATCACGGCCGGCGACAAGCGCATCCTGCTGGTCAACGGGGAACCCGTGCCCTACGCGCTGGCGCGCATTCCGCAGGGAACCGACTTCCGCGGCAACCTGGCCGTGGGCGGACGCGGCGAGGGCGTGCCGCTTTCCGATCGCGACCGCTGGATCGCCGCCCAGGTCGGGCCGGAGCTGACACGCCGCGGCATGCTGTTCGTCGGCCTGGACGTGATCGGCGACTACCTCACCGAGGTCAACGTCACTTCGCCCACCTGCGTGCGCGAACTTGATGCGCTGTTCGGGTTGAACATCGCGGGAATGGTGTTCGACGCGATCGAGGCATTGCCGACGCGATGAACGCCGCCGTCGCTCCGGCGCCGCACCGCGATGACACCGACCGGCTCAGTGTCACCCTGCTGTTTTCACTGATCCTCCATGCCGTGCTGATCCTCGGGCTCGGTTTCGAACTTGCCAAGCCGAAGCCCAGCCTGCCTGCGCTGGATGTCACCCTGCTCAACACAGCTAATGCGCAGGCGCCGGACAAGGCGGATTTCCTGGCGCAGGCCAACAATCGCGGAGGCGGCGATTCCGACAAGGCGAAGCGGCCGAGCGCGCTGTTTTCCGGCCCGTTGCCTACCGACGAGCGAGGCATCGCGCCGGTTCCGCTGCAGCCGGCCGCGCCCGCACCGAGTGTCGCCAGCGTGCCGCGCCTGCTGAGCACCCGCGCGCAGGCCGAGCGCCAGGTCACGCAGCAGCCGGAACGACGCGAACACGACCAGGTCGAACCGCGACAGTCGGCGATCCCGGTGGATCGGCAACTGGAGATGGCGAAACTGGCGCAGGAACTGCGCAAACAGGAACAGGCCTATGCCAAGCGGCCGCGCAGGAAATATATTTCCGCCAACACCCGCGAATACGCCTACGCCGCATACATGAAGGCATGGGTGAGCCGGATCGAGCGCATCGGCAACCTCAATTACCCCGATGAAGCGCGGCGCCGGCAATTGCACGGGCAACTGGTGCTGACCGTGGGTCTCGACCGGGATGGACACGTGAAGAGCGTGGACATCATCCAGGGCTCCGGCCACAAGGTGCTGGACGATGCCGCGATCCGCATCGTGCACCTGGCGGGGCCGTTCCCGCCGATTCCGCAGGAGAAGGACGACCGCGGTCGCAAGGGCCTCGACGAGCTCTACATCACGCGCACGTGGCAATTCCTGCCGGGGAATGAGTTGCAGACGAGCGGCTAGTGAATCAGCGGAGAGCCAGGACAGCGGTCCACTCTTCACTTGCCACTCACCGGCTCCCTTACAATGGAGCCATGCCCGGCACATCCACCCTCACCGGCCACTTCCTGATCGCGATGCCTGCACTGGGCGATCCCAATTTCGCGCGTGGCGTCACCTTCGTCTGCCAGCACGGCGAGGAAGGCACGATGGGGCTGGTGGTGAATCGCGCCTCCGAATACAAGCTCGGCGACGTGATGGCGCAGATGCAGATGCCTTGCGAGGACCAGGCCGTGGCCGCGAGGCAGGTATTGATCGGCGGCCCGGTGCAGATGGAACGCGGTTTCGTGCTGCACGCGCCGGACGAGCGGCAATGGGATTCCACTTTTCGCATCAGCGACTCGCTGGCGGTGACCACCTCGCGCGACATCCTCGCCGCGATGGCCGAAGGCAAAGGTCCCGCGCGCGCGCTGGTCGCGCTCGGCTACGCCGGCTGGGGCGCGGGGCAACTCGAGCAGGAATTGCGCGACAACGCCTGGCTCACCGTGCCGGCGGACGAACGCATCCTCTTCGAAACCGCGCTTGAGGACCGCTGGCAGGCGGCAGTCGCATTGGTGGGCGTGGACCCGAATCAGCTCAGCGACTATGCCGGCCATGCGTAAAGTGGCCCGGAAAGCTACTGCGCTCGGCATCTTGCGCGCCGGCGGTGCCCGGAATGCTCATGTACTGACGTGTACACCCCGCTTCCTGCGCTCCGGCGACGCGCAATCTGCCTTCGCTCGCTACGCTTTCCGAACCACTTTATGACGGGGTGTATCCTCGGGTTCGACTACGGCACGCGCACCATCGGCATCGCCGCCGGCAACCGCATCAGCGCCAGCGCGCAATCCTTGCAAGCGCTGCCCGCCAGGGGCGGCGAACCGGACTGGCAACGCGTGGATGCGTTGCTCGCCGATTGGAAGCCCGACGTGCTTGTGGTCGGCCTGCCGCTGACGCTGGACGGAGGCGAACAAGCAGTCACGCTTGGCGCGCGCGCCTTCGCGCAGAAACTGCACGCGCGTTACGGATTGCCGGTGCACCTGGTGGACGAACGCCATACCTCGCAGGAGGCCGCGCGCCGCTTCGCCGAACAGCGCGCCGCCGGCTTGCAGCGCCGCCGCCACGCGGCCAATCTCGATTCGCTGGCGGCGGTGGTGATCCTGGAGACGTGGCTGCGTGAAACGCCGTGATCATGGCCTCGCTCCATTATCATTGCGCGCCATGCGCCATCTCCTGACCCTCGAAAACCTCTCCCGCGCGGAGATCACGCGCCTGCTCGATCGCGCGGAAGCGTTCCGCTCACTCGGCCAGCAGCGCGAGCTGCTCGCCGGCCGCACGGTGCTGAACCTGTTCTTCGAGAACTCCACGCGCACGCGCACCTCGTTCGAGATCGCAGCACACCGGCTCGGCGCGGACGTGATCAACTTCGACGTGTCGCGCTCCTCCACGGCCAAGGGTGAGAGCCTGCTCGACACCCTGCACACGCTGGAAGCGATGCGGCTGGATGCGCTGGTCGTGCGCCATGGCGAAAACCGCCTGCCTGACTACCTTGCCGAGCATGCGCGCAGCGAGGTCGCGGTGATCAACGCCGGCGACGGCCATCGCGCGCATCCCACGCAAGGCCTGCTGGACGCGCTCACCATCCGCCGGCGCCGCACGGATTTCGAGAACCTGAAAATCGTCATCTGCGGCGACATCCGCCATTCCCGCGTCGCGCGTTCCGACGTGCACGCATTCACCACGCTGGGCGCGAAGGACATCCGCCTGTGCGCGCCGCGCGCGCTGCTGCCCGAAGATCCGGGTGAATTCCGCCGCTGCGCGGTGACCGAGGATTTCGATGCCGCGCTGGACGGCGCGAACGTCGTGATCATGCTGCGCATCCAGAAGGAACGCATGGCCGCCGCGCTGCTTCCGGCCGATGCGGATTACTTCGCACATTACGGGCTGGACGCGCGCCGGCTCGCACTGGCCGAACCCGACTGCATGGTGCTGCATCCGGGACCGATCAATCGGGGCGTGGAAATCGCCGGCGACGTCGCCGATGGCGCGCATTCGCGCATCCTCGACCAGGTCGCCAACGGCGTATGCGTGCGCATGGCCGTGCTGGCGGAGTTGCTCGTTTCCCACGCATAATCCCCCGATCACCACGGGGGAAATGCCATGTCCGGTTCGATGCGCCGTCTCGCGCTGCTGTCGGTTTGCGTTTCACTGGTTCTGCTCGCCGGCTGCGGCAAGAAGACCGTCGAGGGCACCGCGCCGCTTTCGTTCGCGCCTGCCGACACGCCTTACCTCTACGCCAATTTCAAGCCGCTTCCGGACGACGTGCGGCAGGCGATGAACAAGCGCACTTTCGCGCTGATGCAGTATTCGGCGGCAAGCTACAAGCGCATGGCGCAGATGCTGGCGGCGAACAACCCGGACCTGGCGCGCGTGCTGGACGAAGTCGCCGACGAAATGTCCGCGATCAGGACGCCGCAGCAGCTGGAGCAAACCACCGGGTTTTCCCAGCAGGCGCGCTTCGCCTTCTACGGCATCGGCCTCGCCCCTGTGGCGCGCATCGAGCTGGCCGATCCCGACGCGTTCCGCGGATTGATCGCGCGCATCGAGAAGAGCATCGGCCAGCCGTTCGCGGTCGCCAGGCTGGACAACCAGGATTACTGGAACGTCGGCGGCGCGAGCGACAAGCTGCATCTGCTGCTTGCGATCGAACCCGACAAGCAACTGGTCGCCACCCTGGCCCCGGCGGATGCGGATCCTGCACTGTTGAAGCAATTGCTCGGACTGAGCAAACCGGATCACAGCGCGGCCGATCGTCTTTCGGACATTGACGGTGCGCACGGCTATACCGACTACGGTTCCGGCTACCTCGACCTGCCGAAGCTGCTGGCGCGCCTGTCCGACCCGAAGGATCCGGTCACGCTCGCCTACGCCGCCGCACTTGGCGCGCCGGCGCCGAACAGCGATCCTTCCTGCCCGGCGGAATTCGCCTCCATCGGTGCGCAAATGCCGCTGGCGAGTTTCGGAGTCGAACAATTCGAGCCCGACCACGTGCGCGCCAGCCTGGATGTCTCGCTGTCGGCGCCGCTGCGCAGCATGCTGTCGAACCTGAAGCAGCCGGTACCCGGGATGGCGGCAGGCCCGGACGACTCGCTGTTCGA
Source organism: Rhodanobacteraceae bacterium (assembly GCA_035694895.1). Classification (GTDB taxonomy): domain Bacteria; phylum Pseudomonadota; class Gammaproteobacteria; order Xanthomonadales; family Rhodanobacteraceae; genus 66-474. Next base: position 9,077 of record DASSFA010000067.1, read on the forward strand.
TTTGGTGCTCGCGCTGCCATTGCAGAAGATGCAGGCATTCTGGGAAGCGCGCGCCCGGGCAGTCGCCGCACAGCCGTACAAGTGCCCGACGCTCGCACCGCTCAACGAGGGCTTCAAATCCATGGCGGCCGCGCTGCAGCAGCAGATGCCGCCGCAGGCCGCTTCCCTGCTCGGCTTCCGCCTCGTGCTGGACAATCTGGTATTGAGCGGGGGCCCGGCTTCCACGCCGCAGGTCGCCGCGCGATTCCAGGTGGCCAGCGCCGATCCGAACGCGCTGTTGCAACTGGCGCAGAAGAATCTGCCGCAACTCGCGCTCACCGAGGTCAAGGCGAATGGCAAGCCGATCGCCGTCACCCTGCCGCCGCAATTGCAGTCGCTCGCCGGCGGCGCATCGCAGGGCTGGATCGCCGCCGATCAGCATTCGATCGGAATCGCGATCGGCAGCGGCGAGGATGCGAGGCTCGCCGGCATGCTGGGCGCGGACGCGGGCGACGGCAGCGCCCTGATGCGCATGCATTTCGGCGGCGGGCTGTACGGCATTTTCGCGGACTTCACCGATTCGCTGGCCAGGAAGGTCCCCCCGGGCATGCAGCCGGAATTGCAGCAGCAGAGCGCGATGATGCGCCTCTACGCGCGATGGCTGCGCAGCGTGGACGGAAAGGTCACGCTGGATAACGAAGGCCTGCACGTGCGCGGCGAGGTGACGCTGGCGCCCTGAACGGCGAGACGGGCCAACATCCGCTGGCCCGGTGCCGCTTCGGCCCTGGTGACATGGTGGCGTCGGCGGGATGTGCTTCCCGCCGGCGCCCGGTCAGGTTTCCGCGACTTCCACGTCGCCCAGCCCCTGGCTGAGCGTGTGCGCGTCGCCGCCCTGCGCCAGCTTGATCCTCAGGCGCACCTCGTTGGCGGAATCGGCGTGGCGCAACGCGTCTTCATAGGAAATCTCGCCGGCCTGGTAAAGGTCGAACAGGCTCTGGTCGAAAGTCTTCATGCCGAGGTTGGTGGATTCCTTCATCACGTCCTTGATCTTGTGGATCTCGCCCTTGCGGATGTAATCCTGCACCAGCGGCGTGCCGAGCAGCACTTCCATGGCCACGCGCCGCGCCTTGCCGTCCGGCGTCGGGATCAACTGCTGCGCCACGACGCCCTTCAGGTTCATGGACAGGTCCATGTAGAGCTGGTCGCGCACGTCCTCGGGGAAGAAATGGATGATGCGTTCCAGCGCCTGGTTGGCGTTGTTCGCGTGCAACGTGCAGAGCACGAGGTGGCCGGTCTCGGAGAAATGGATCGCGAATTCCATCGTCTCGCGCGTGCGCACCTCGCCGATCATGATCACGTCCGGGGCCTGCCGCAGCGTGTTCTTCAGCGCGTTGTCCCACGAATCGGTATCGATGCCCAGCTCGCGCTGGGTGATGATGCAGCCCTCGTGCTTGTGCACGTACTCGATCGGATCCTCGATGGTGATGATGTGTCCGGTCGAGTTCTGGTTGCGGTAGCCGATCAGAGAGGCGAGCGAAGTGGATTTGCCGGAACCCGTGGCGCCGACGAAGATCACGATGCCGCGCTTGGTCATCGCGAGCTGCTTCACGATCGGCAGCAGGTTCAGCTCCTCGATCGTCGGAATCTTGGATTCGATCCGGCGCAGCACCATGCCCACGCAGTTGCGCTGGTAGAAGCACGACACGCGGAAGCGGCCCACGCCGGAAACGCCGATCGCGAACTGGCATTCGTGCGTCTTCTCGAATTCCTCGCGCTGGTTGGGGGTCATCACGTTCAGCACCATGTCGCGCGCTTCCTGCGGCGACAGTGCGGTCT